>NZ_JACFYJ010000036.1:0-79352 GCF_037126505.1 Paraburkholderia bengalensis | reverse complement strand
GCTCAAACCCGAGTCGAGTCTCCCATAGAGAGAAACGCTGGATTGCGCATACGAAATCGTAGGTCCCGTGAGAGAACCCAGTGAGATCAACGGAATGAAGAGTTTCTTGTTCATCATCCAACTGCCTTCGCTTAATTCATAAACTGAGAAAAGATTCCCATGCACCTGCGTATATAAGCGCGAGAGATGTGTGCTACAGGATCTGGCATTACCCGTCTGCGGCCGACGACGTCGTACGTCCGGTTTAGTCGTGGGCTTTGTGGGCCTTTTCACTCCCACGTCAAAATTGCGGGTGAGCAAGTATCGTTTTCCTGCAGGGCTAATGAGCATGCGTTTTCTGGAAAGCACTGTTCCGGAGAGCGAGGAGATCCTCTGGGAGCCGGCTTTTGCAGCTTCAAACGGCGCTCTAGCGAGAAGTATTTCCATTGCTTCAATAAAGCCGGCGATTAACGCGTGAAGTGAACGGGAGCCGGAACGTGCGCAACCTGATGATCGTCTGTCATTGCAGATGAATGGGTGACCCGAGTACATTCAACGCCAACCGCCGCCTAGCGCGAGGAAAGCAGTGATCTGATTGTTGTTGACATCTTCCTGTGTGAGGGAAACAGCAATTTCGGCTATAACCCAGGCGCGTTGCGCATCGAGCGCAACGAGTCCCCCAACTTTGCCGCCGCGCCTGAGTTGCTCGGTCCTCTGCGATACCCTCAGCGCTTCGTCCCTGGCAGCCTCCAGGTGGTCCAGGCGGTCGAGCGTTGCCGCATAAGTGTCGAGCGAGGCTTCCGTCTCGCGCAGCGCTGTCAGCACGACGCCATCGAAGTACGCGAGGCTCGCGCGGTCGTGCGCTTGCGCTGCGGCGATGCGGTCGCGGATCGCGCTTCGATGCAGATCCCAGGTAATCTGCGGCCCGATGGCGAAGCGGTTCGTCAGTGGCGAGAAGGCGTTGGTCAGCGCCCCGGTCGAGCCTATCGACGCACCAAGCCTGATGTCGGGATACAGCTCTGCGGTTACGACGCCGATTTCGGCGCTGGCCGCGGCCAACCGGCGCTCGGCGGCGCGCACGTCCGGCCGGCGCTTGAGCAGCGCCTGACCGTCGCCTGTCGGCAGTGGCGTGCGCAGCTTCAGCGGTGTATGGCATGCGAGCAGCGAGCGGTCGTATTGCCCGGGTGGCAGCCCCATCAATGTGGCGAGCCGAAAGGCCGCATTCTGCTGCCGGGCCCGTAGCGGCGCGAGCAGCGAACGGTTGACTTCGATCGGGCTGCGTTGCCGCTCCTCCTCGAAGGGTGCGATGCGGCCGTTCGTGATTAGCTGCTGTGTAAGCGAAAGGCTCTGTTCCTGAATGACGATCGCATGCTGGACGACGTCGATCTGGTTGCCCGCATTGCAGAGGTCGGAGTAGGCACGCGCGGTTTCGGCGGCCACGTTGATGCGCGCCAGATCGCGCGCTGCAACGGCGGCTTCGTTCTCGGCGGAGGCGGCTTCGATGCCACGGCGGATGGCCCCGAAAAGATCCAGGTCATAGCTCATCGTGATGCCTACGTTGTAGATGCCATGACGCGGCGGCTGGACGTGAGACAGCACTGCCTGCGCCGATTGCTGCGTGTAGCTCGTTTCCACATCGGCAACGATGCTGATGTCGCGGCGCGAGCGGACTTCCGCGAGCAGTGCATCGCTTCGTTCCAGATTCGCCTGGGCTACCCGAAGGTCCGTATTCCCCGCCAGCGTCTTTTCGATCAGACCATCGAGAACGGGATCATCAAAAAGGTGCCACCACTGATCGGGCAATGGCGCGTTGGACACGGCGAGCCCGCCCGAAAGGAATGCGCCATTCGCCGCCGGCGCATTCACGCTTGCCTGCGGCGGGATCTGATAGTCCGGTCCGAGCTCGGCACAGCCAGCGAGCGCCACGCCGAGGCCCGCCACGCTCAGCATGCGCGCGCCTACCATGGCAGGCTCCGCCGTACCTGTATTTCCGCGGTGCTCGAATGAACTTCCACGGAGGCTGTTTGGCCCGGTATGAGCAGCACACCCGGCGGGACCGCATCGATTTCGATTCTGACGGGAATGCGCTGAGCGAGCCGCACCCACGTGAACGACGGGTTCACATTCGCGAGCTGCGCGCTGGTGCCGGCGCGCTCACGGTCCTCTACGCCGCCCGCGATGCTCGCGACATGGCCGCGTATTTCGTTGGCGACACCCATCAGATAGATACTCGCCGGATCTCCGACGTGAATGGCAGGCAGCTTCGTTTCTTCGAAGTAGCCTTCCACGCGCAACGACTTCGCATCGACGAGTGCCATCGCGGCCTTGCCCGCGTTCAGATACACGCCGGGTTGCAGGTCGACGTTCGTCACCGTGCCGTCGACGGGCGCCCGCACGAGTGTGCGTTCGAGGTTCAGCGCCGCGAGATCGCGCGCGGCAATGGCGTGCGTGAGACCCGCGCGAAGTTGCTGGACGCGGGCGAGGTCCTGCTCCGCCGTCTCCCGCGCAACGACGTCGGGCATCGCGCGGTTGCGCCGGTCTTCGCGGACCGCCTCGTTGTAGGCGGCCTGTTGCTTCGATACATCGGCCTCGGCCTGCGTGAGCGCGATCCGGTAGCGCGACGGGTCGATCACGAGCAGTACCTGGCCCTTCCTGACGACCTCGTTGTCGCGCACCCGCACGTCGGTGACGAGGCCGCTGACGTCGGGAGCGATCGGCACCACGTCCGCGCGCACTTTGCCGTCGCGCGTCAACGGCTCGATCTGATAGCGCACCCACAAGCCGTAGATCGCGGCGAGGACCACCAGAATCGCCGCGATCGTCGAGAGTGCCCGGATCAGGTAGGAAACGCGCCACATGTCAGGTGATGAATCCGTGCGGGAGATACGCATCGGCAAGCCGCGAGATGCTCCACCAGAGAACGAGGAACAGTGCCAGTTCGATCAGGCCCGGATGCCAAAGAAGCAAATGAAACGGAAGGCGGTGCAAGGGCCGGCGAACGGCCGCCGTGATCATGACGGCTATCACGGCCCAGGCGAGGCCCGCGGGCATGTAGACGCCGAGAATGTGGATTTCCTCGATCATCACGCGTCCACCTCGAGCGGATGAGCGTTGGGAAACAGATTGCAGCGCAGCGCGACGAGCGCGAGCAGCGTCCGGTCACCCACTTCCTCTGTCTTGTCCATCGTTGCGCCGATGGATCGGTCCAGCGCGCCCAGCAAAGATGCCGACCCGGCGAGCGCCTTGCCTTCGCGCAGCCTCGCCTGATACAGCTGCGAGATCTCCATCAGCGTCGATTGAATTGCGATGCGCGTGTGTTCACGCGAATACTGAAGCGCCTGGCGAGCCTGAATGATGTTGCGGCCTATGCGCAGATCGATCAATCCGTCTGCTTCATGTAGCGCGTCCGCCGCGCCGATCAGTGCCATGCGCGCGGCAAGCTGACCCAACCGGTCGACTGCGTGCGCAGTCCATGACTGGGTATCGAGCGGTTCGCGCGGATCGGCTAGCCGCGCGAGGTCGGACCAGTTTCGATGGAGTATCTGATGCGCTCTCCAGCGCAGGTTCGCGGAACGGAAGAGTTTGGTGACGGCCAGCGTGGTGACGATGCCTGCAAGCTGCGCGAGTCCCGTGTTGGCGAACGCGGCGAAGTCCACGTGAAGCCGGTCGAGAAAGCCCATTGCGACGATGAAGCAGGACAACATCGGCAATGCGCGTGCAGCGCGCGCGGGATCGGCCTGGAGATATCCCATCCATAGCAGCGCTGGCGCCAGCATCACGATGAGCATCGCGGTTCCGTCGACCCTTGGCAACAGCACGAACAAATAGAGGGCCGCCAGCGGAAAGGTGCTGAGTGTGGCCATCAGGTAACGGCCGATGACGGGTGCGGGATCATCCTGTGCGGCGAACGAGCAGGTGATGAGCGCCGCGAAAGCCGCCGTGGTCGAGCCGCTCGGCCACGCGAGAAGAATCCATACGGCGCAATAGATCAACACGGCCGTCGTCGTCGCGACACCCGCGAGCAACGCTATGCCGTGATCTCGCGGCAAAGGAAAGAGGCGCGTCTTGTCGACTTCCCGCAGATGGGGCGTGACGTCGATTGCGCTGTCGTCGATGGCGCGAACCAGCGTGCGTGCGACATGCAGGGTATCGATGAACGCCGCCATGCGGTCGCACAGGTTTGCGGCCAACAGCGACGACCATCGATTGCTGCTGGCGTGTGCTGCCGACAATGCGCGGCAACGGGTCGACAGTTCGTCGTCGAACTGGTTCGCGACATCGGGCGGCTCGCGCAGATAGCCGATCACGCGCCCAACGAGATTGGCCGTCTCGGCGTCGACGGCGTCCAGCGCACGCAGCTTGTCCAGCCTGTTGGCGGCCGCCGAAGCGAGAGGCAGCAGGGCCGCGAGACGATGCTGGAGTTCGGTGACCGTCGCTCGCGTAGAGAGTGCCTGGCGGCTGTCGGCAGGCAGATTGCTCGCGATGATGCCGAGCTCGGTGACATCGGCGGCCAGCATCCGTCGATGCTCGTATTCGAGGACGGTGTGACGGGTGCCGAGGGCATCCGCCGTCCAGCGTGAAGCATGAACGAGGAACGAACAGGCACGCTTGCGGATGGTGTGCCGCACGTCCATGGGTCTCATGATCGTGTGCACCGCCGTCACGCAAATAATCGCCACGATCATTTCCTGCACGCGGGAAATCGTGGTCATGAAGATATCGTTTGGATTGTCGAGGTAAGGGAAACTGATGACAGCCGCGCTGAAGGCGGCCATCTGATACAGAAAGGCGCGAGGCGTGCGATCGAGCACGGCGAGATAGATACAGAGTCCAGTCCAGATCGCGAGGCACACTACCAGCAAGACGGGCGAATTCTGCATGTTCGGGACAAGCGCAAGCGTCACGCAGGCGCCCAGGGCGATCCCCGAGAGGCGATAGAGCACCTTTGGGGCCGTTGCGCCCGCCAAGGGCTGCGCCGTTACGTAGACGGTGAGCAGTGCCCACCAGGGGCGCGGCAAACTCGCTGTGAACGTGATGATCAACACGATCGCCGCAGCGGCAAACGTGCCGAGCGAGAAGAGCAGCTTGTCCGGTTCGACGACGAATCTCTCGCCCGGGCGTAGCGAATTGGTTGGCGGTCGCGGCACGATGCTGCCTCGGTCGAGTAGTTACCTGGTTTGCGCGAGCCTTCCCGTCGTGGGGGCTGAAGTCGAGCTCAAGGCCGGATATGCCGGTGACGAAACGCGGTCATGGCTGTTCGAAATGGAGCCGCTGTGACGGGACCAGACGCGATGGGTGCGTGAGTGATGGAACCCGCGGGTGTACGTTCGATCGTCAGCACGACACGCGTCTCTGGCTGAAGCGTGCACCTGTTCGAACGCCGTGTCCACGAAGGGGGCGGCGCCGGAATCGTCTGCCATGGGTAGCTGACGTGGTGCCTGCTTGCACGGGTGCGACGGAGAGGGCGCGTGAATCGGCAGCGAACTTGTGTCCGCGAAGTACAAAAGTTGTACTCGCGATGGCCTTTACGCTGCCCCGTCGTCTGCTGACCATGCTTTCAAACAGATCAGGCGCGCGCTGGTATCGACTCCTGAATTCCGCTCAGATCCGTGCATGGATCGATGCGAAATCGCGCCACGGCGTCTCCTCGGGCATCTATCGGTCATTTGACCGATACCGGCAAAACCCCGGCTTCGTCATCCTGTGACTCATGGGCGGCAGGCGCACCGAAACAAGCGAGCCGTGCTGCTCCCCATTCACCATTCGCGACAGAAAGGATGATCCACGATGAAACGCCTCAGTATTGCTCTTGCCGCTGCGCTGCTCTCCAGCACCATGGCCATCGCGGCGCCGGCCACCGCGCCGGCCCGCATTCGCGGCACGATTTCGTCGGTCGATGCCGGCAAGATCGTGATTCATACCTCGTCAGGGCAGGATCTGCCCGTCGCGCTGAACGCGGACACCAAATACCTCGGCGTGATCGAGTCGAGTCTCGACAAGGTCGAGCAGGGCAGCTACATCGGCACGGCGACCAAGAGCGTCGGTCCGACCCAGGTCGCACTCGAAGTCACCGTGTTCCCGCCCGCCATGAAGGGCATCGGCGAAGGTCACTACGCGTGGGACACGCTGCCCGATACGACGCTGTCCGGTCATTCGAATACATCGAGCGCGATGACCAACGGTAACGTCGTGTCCGTGTCGGCACCCTCCGCTGCGACAGTCCATAGCGCGATGACGAATGGCAATGTCAGCGCAGCGTCTGCTCAGAACGGCGTCAAAAAACTGACGGTCTCCTATAACGGCGGATCGCAGACCATCGTGGTGCCGCCGACCGCACCGATCGTCACGTTTCGGCCGGGATCGACCGCGGACCTGACCAAGGGCGCGGCGGTATTTATCCAGGGCGCGACGAGTGGCGGCGAAACGACCGCGGGTCTGGTCGCAGTGGGAATCGGCGGCGTGAAGCCCCCGATGTAAGCGGCCACGCGATGTTGCCGCCGATTGCGATTCCGTTCCTGAATTGAGGAGACGCCCGATGTCCGACCGCCTGCAGCCATCGCGACCCGCCCATGCGGTTCCGATCCGCGTGATGCATTGGATCGGCGTGTATGCGATGGGATGCATGATTTTCAGTGGATGGGAGATCTACAACGCGTCTCCCGACCTGCCGTTCCTCTTCCCGCGCTGGGCAGGTCTCGGCGGCTGGCTGGGCGGCGCGCTCGCGTGGCATCTGACGGCGATGTGGGTGTTGTGCGTCGATGGACTGGCGTACCTGGTCTACGGCTTCGTGTCAGGCCACTTCGGCGAAGATCTTCGTCCGCCGGCGGTCGGCGCGTTTGCACGCGATCTCCATGCGGCGCTGCGCTTTCGCCTGACGCATCGGCTCGGGCATTACAACGCAGTGCAGCGTGGGCTCTATGTGGGCGTGCTCGCGGCAGTCGTCGTGCAGGTCGCAACCGGGTTCGCGACCTGGAAGCCGGTGCAGCTCGGCTGGCTCGCGGCGGCATTCGGCGGTTATCCCCTCGCGCGTCATATCCATCTGGCGCTCATGCTCGCCATCGTCGCATTTGCGATCCTTCACGTGACGCTCGTCGCGATCCATCCGCGCACGCTGAAAGCGATGATCGTTGCCGCTCCCCGGGAACGGGAGGAACAACCATGACAGACAAGCGCAATCGCGTCGCCGTCGATGCCGCCGACATCCGCGCGGAACTGCTCCGTGCGAGCCGCCGCGGCTTCCTGCGACGCACGCTATCGCTCGGTGGTCTGGCGTTGTTGAGCGGTTGCGATCTGTCGACCCATTCCGGCGTCGATGCCGCGCTCGAGACGGCGCTTCGCTTCGACGACGGGATTCAGGCGGCTTTGTTCGACCGTCGCCGCCTCGCGCAGACCTATCCGGCGAGCGCCATTACGCGTCCTTTCCGCTTTAACGCGTTTTATCCGGACTGGCAGGTGCGCGCGGTGCCGGACGGGTGGGTGCTCAATGTCGCGGGACGCGTGGCCGACAAGCGGGCATGGACGCTTGCCGCCTTGACGGCGCTGCCGCAGGAAAGCCAGATTACCCGGCATATCTGCATTGAAGGCTGGAGCCAGATCGGCCAATGGCGCGGGGTTGCGCTGCATGTATTTCTGCGCCGGGTCGGCGCGGATCTGAGCGCCCGGTACGTTGCGTTCACCTGCTTCGACGGGTATTCGACCAGCATCGATATGGCGAGCGCGCTACACCCGCAAACCCTGCTCGCACTCGACTTCGACTCGCAACCGCTCGAGCCTCAATGGGGTGCTCCGCTGCGTCTGCGGATTCCGACCAAGCTCGGCTTCAAGAGCGCGAAGAATATCGAGGCCATCGAGGTGACCAATGTGTTTCCCGGCGGCTATTGGGAGAAGCAGGGGTATGACTGGTTTGCCGGGGTTTGATGCAAGTTCGGGTCTAACGCGCTTCACATCGGGTCAACCACGCAAGGCAATTGCGCCACAGGCGCCCGTAACCTTGCCATGCTGAGAATTCCGGCGGCAGCCAGTGGACCGACATGTCGCTTGTCCATGCGAGCGTACGGCCCGCGCCGAAGCTTCCGGCGACCAGCAGTGGATGGCCGGTATCAGGCACGCTCGCGATCAGTTGTGCATCCGGCTTCAATTCGACCTCGTTGTAGCCGAGCAGATGCGGCCATTCGGCGCCCAGACCTTCGGTCACAGGATGCGCCGCGACGACCTGCGGCGTGAAGCCTTCCGGCACCTCGACGCGATCGTCGTACGGCAGGCAGCGCACCGGCAGCACGTCTTCCACTGGCGTATTGCGAAAGCGCGCGCTGCCGTTGATGCCCTGAAAGCTCAGGTACCCGCCGATCATCATCAGCGCGCCGCCGCCGACGACATAGTCGCGCAGCAGCTTCAGCCGGTTCGGCGTGCGCACGCTCTTGATCCATGTGTCGGGGTGCAGCAGCAGCGTATTCGCGCCGATGTCGGAAAGGATGATCGCGTCCCACGCGCGCAGAGCGTCCAGCGTCGCGGGAAAGTGCGTTTGCGCTTCGTGGCTCGGCATATGCGTGACGGCATAGTCGCCGTGCTCGAACAGTTTCAGGAACGCATCTGCGCCGCTATGGTGAGTGACCGATGCAAACAGGTCGAAGCCTTTCGCATGCGTCGCGGTTGACGTCCACGACTCGCCGGCAAGCAGCACGTTCTTTTTCATGCGGTCTCCTTGTGCAGAAGCGTTGACGATCGGGCGTTCGCGCGGCTCGAGAACACCCGTGCCGGGTTTGCGATCAGCATCGTTTCGATGTGCGCGTCGGTCACGCCATGCCGCTTCAGGCGCGGCACGAAGTGCTCGAGAATGTAGCCGTAACCAAAGCCGCCGTAGCGGGTCAGCATCATCTTCAGGAACACGTCCTGCGAAAGCAGCACGCGGTCTGCATAGCCTGCGTCGATCAACGCGCGGATCGCCCGCGCGTTTTCCTCGTCCGACGGCGACTGGGCCTGTTCGTCCGCGTAGTAGTAGTCCATGCCGATCATGTCGTATTCGAGCCATGCGCCGCGCTGCGCCAGCGTGTGCTGATACGCGACGTCGGACAGGCTCGGATTCATATGGCACAGCACCGTGTGCTGCAGGTTCGCGCCTTCCGCTTCGACGATGTCGAGCACCCGGTGACCGTGCCGCACCCAGCCGGGCAGGTGTACCGACAGCGGCACGCGCGTCGCGGCACTCGCGCGCGCGGCGGCGCGCAGCGACTTCTCCTCTTCGGCCGTGAACGCGGCGGATACACCGATCTCGCCGATGAGACCGGCGGCGACGTCGGGTTGTCGTTCGAGCGCGCCGACTTCGAACATCAATTGTGCGGCGAGTTCGTCGACGGAACGTTCGCGCACATACGCCGGATGCGACGCTTCGAGATAAAAGCCGGTCGACATCACGACGCGCAGGCCGGTGCGCCGCGCGACATCCTGCAACGCAAGCGGATTGCGGCCGATGCCGATGTTGGTCGGGTCGACCACGGTGGCGCCGCCCAGCTCGCGAAACTTCATCAGTTCTTCGACAGCCAGATCGACGTCGACGAGCCGGCAGTTATCGCGGTTCATCAGCGGATTCATGCGCAGCGCGCCGAGGATGCCGATATGCACCTCTTGCTCGCCGATATGGCGGCCTGCGCAACACGCGGGAGGCACCCACTTGTTCGATGCATCGATCAGGATGTGCTCGTGCATCAGCGTGATGCCCATCTCGCTGACGGGCACCGGGCCCAGCACGGTCATGACGTATCCGCTGTCGACGCCGACGGTCGGTTGACCGGGCGATGGAACGGGGCTGCTTTGGGACGCTGTCATCGCTTACCTCGGTAAACGCGCGTTAAGTAAAGCGCTTTATAAAATCTACGGCGTGTTTTGCAGACCGTCAACCAGTCAAAAAAACACTCGGGCATCTTGGACAAAACGGGCACCGAAAACGGGAACACCATTTTGGTGCCTGTTTTAGGCGTTTTTCTGCCGAAATAGCAAAGCATCCGACCCTGTTGCGCACGGTAAAATTTTTTTTTCGACCGCCTTGACAACGGATATATGGCTTCCTTTAATCCGTAAAACGCTTTACAAGCACGACAGCCCTTAACCGTCATTCACGATCTTTCTGCGAGGTACGCGTGACGCAACGCCGTTTGATACCAGGTTTGAAGGATGTCGCACGCACGGCGGGTGTTTCGATGGCCACCGTATCGCGCTACCTGAATGCCAACCTGGTGTTGCCCGCCGACACGGCGCATCGCATCGACAGCGCGATCCGTCAGTTGGGCTATGTGCCGAACCTGCATGCGCGCAGCCTAAGCCGCGGACGCTCGGACACGATCGGCCTCGTGATACCCACGATCGCCAACCCGTTCTTTGCGCTGCTTGCCGCTGCCGTCGAAGAGGCTGCCGAAGCAAAAGGGCTCGGCGTGCTGCTGAACGCGACCTCGAACAACGCGAATCGCGAACTGCAATACGTCACGCGGATGCGGCGCAATCAGGTGAGCGGCCTGCTGTTCGTCAGCGCGCATTACCACACGCCCGAACTCGTGGAGGCGCTCAACGATACGCGCGGTCTGGTGCTGATCGACGAAGACATCCCCGGCGTGCGCAGCGCCAAGGTGCTGTACGACAACTATCACGGCGGCTGGCTGGCCGGCCAACATCTGGCCGAACAGGGGCATCGGCGTATCGCGTTTATCGGCGGTCCGTCGGAACTCGCGAGCACGCGCGACCGTTTCGCTGGCTTGCGGGATGCGGCCGCGCAGGCCGGTGCCGAAGTCACGTTCGAAATGTACGGGCCCTATGCTCCCTCGCACGGCGAAGAGGCGGCGCGTGCGCTGCTGAGCCTTGGCCGTCCGCCGAGCGCGGTGTTCGTATCGAGCGGCGAAATCATGATCGGTCTGCTCGATGCGCTGCACCGCGCCGCCATCGCCGTTCCGGAACGTCTGTCGCTGATCGTGTTCGACGATGCGGGTCCGCTGCATCTGTTCGATCCACCGTTGACGGCGATTCGCCAGCCGATCGCCGAACTGGGCGCGCGCGCCGTCGAGCTGATGCTCGCGGCGTCGCAGGGCGACCCCTCAGAAACCGAAGTCCGTCTTCCGGTGGAGCTCGTGAAACGGGCATCCGTGGCTCCGCCGATATCCGTCTGACAGCTTGCCCGTACTCTGGAGGGTTTATGAACAAGGCACTACGTATTGCGTTTGGCTGTTCAGTCGCGCTATTGGGCCTCGTCGGCTTCGGCGCACCCGCGCCCGCGGCCGACACGCCGACTTACGCGCTGATCGTGATCAACCAGCAGGCAGCATTCTTTAACCAGATGCGCGCGGGCGCCGAGGAGGAAGCGAAGAAACTCGGCGTGAAGCTGGTGGTGTTCAACGCCAACGATGCATCGTCCGCGCAGGTCAATGCGATCGACGATTACGTGCAGCAAAAGGTCGACGGCATCGTGGTCGACGCGATCGACGCCAACGCCGTGCGCGGCGCCATTCGCAATGCGACGGCGGCCGGTATTCCCGTGGTCGGCCTCGATGCGGTGCTCCCGCCCGGACCGCAGAAGTCGCAGGTCGCCGTCGACAACACGGTCGGCTCGAAGGAACTGGCCGCGCATTACCTCGACTATCTCGCGAAGAATCCGCAAGGCACCGCGCGCATCGGCATCGTCGGCGCGCTGAGCTCGGTGATCCAGAACACGCGGCAGAAGATCTTTCAGGACGTCATTACGGCAAGCGGCAAGGTGACAGTGGCGGGCGTCGTCGACGGACAGAATACGCAGGACGTTGCGCTGTCGGCCGCCGAGAACCTGCTGACCGCGAATCCCGATCTCGACGCGATCTATGCGACGGGCGAGCCGGCCATGCTGGGGGCGATCGCGGCTGTGCAGGCGCAGGGACGTGCCGGCAAGGTCAAGCTGATCGGTTGGGACCTCGCGCCGGAAGTGATCCGCGGCATCGAGCGCGGCACGGTGCTCGGCGTGCTGCAGCAGGACCCCGCTTCGATGGGCCGCGACGCGATCGCGCAGATCGACAACGCCCATCGCGGCAAGCCGGTGCAGCAAGTGGTGACCTCGCCGGTGACCTGGGTGACGAAGGCGAACGTCGGCGCATATCGCGGCCTCTTTGCGGCGAAATGATCATGCAGGCGCTCATGACGAGGCAACCATCGCCGTCCCCCGAAGCCATGCCGCCGCGCGTTCCGGTGCTGGCGATGAAGGGCATCCGCAAATCGTTCGGTTCGTTCCCCGCGTTGCGCGGCATCGATCTCGACCTTTACCCGGGCGAGTGCGTCGGCCTGATCGGCGACAACGCCGCAGGCAAATCGACGTTGACCAAGGTGATGGCGGGCACCTATCTGCCCGATGGCGGCACGATTCATGTAGCCGGCGAGGAAGTGCGCTTTAGCGGTCCTGCCGATGCGCGGGCCCGTCACATCGAGATGGTCTATCAGGACCTGAGCCTGTGCGATACGGTCGATGTGGTCGGCAACCTGTTTCTCGGCCGCGAGCTGTGCAAGGGCGGCATGCTGCAGCGCAAGCGCATGCAGGCCGAAGCGCGCACGCTGCTCGACCGGCTGAAGATCCGCATTCCTGATCTCACCAACACTGTCGAGCAGTTGTCGGGCGGTCAGCGGCAATCGATTGCGATCGCGCGTGCCGCGTCGTTTTCGCCGCGCGTGCTGATCATGGACGAGCCCACTTCGGCACTCGCCGTCGCGGAAGTCGATGCGGTGCTCGATCTGATCAATCGCGTCAAGGCGCAGGGTGTGGCCGTCGTGCTGATCACGCACCGGTTGCAGGATCTGTTTCGGGTCTGCGACCGGATCGCCGTGATGTACGAAGGCACCAAGATCGCGGAGCGTCAGCTTGGCGAGACGAGCCTCGAAGAACTGGTTCAGCTGATCGTCGGAGGGAGACACGGATGAGCACCACGCCTTATACCGAGCGCGAGCTCGGCTCGCGTTCGCGTGACTACTTTGCCAACCATGCGCAGGTGTTGTCGATCGCGGGCTTTTTTATCGGCTGCTGCGCGGTGTTTGCGCTCGGCAGCGGCACGTTCCTGACGGCCGGCAACGCGCTGAACATCCTGCGTCAGCTCGCGCCGATTCTGGTGGTGGCGATCGCGATGACCTTCGTCATCACGACGGGGGGGTATCGATCTGTCGGTCGGTTCGATGGCTGCACTGACCAATGCGCTGGTGGCGATCCTGATCCAGCACGGCGTGCCATGGCCTGCCGCGGTGCTCGCGACGCTCGCGCTGGGGGGGCGCGGTCGGCTGGCTGCAAGGCTGGATCTCGGCAAGCCAGGCGATTCCGTCGTTCATCGTGACGCTCGCGACGATGTCGACGCTGCGCGGTATCGCGCTCTATTCGACCAAAGGCTTCTCGGTGCCGATCGAGCCCGGCACGGGCTTCGACTTCATCGGTACCGGCTCGCTGTTCGGCGTGCCCGTGCCGGCGCTGATCGCGGTGCTCGTGTGCGTATCCGGTTACGTTTACCTGAATCGCGGCCGCTATGGACGGCGTGTCGTCGCTGTGGGGGCGAACGCCGAAGCGGCGCGGCGTGCCGGCATGCCGACGCTGCGCATCAAGACGTCGGTGTTTCTGCTGACCGGGCTCGCAGCCGCCGCAGCCGGGCTGATTCTCGCGTCGCGGCTGGGCTCGGGTTCGTCGAATGCAGCGGTGGGCTTCGAGCTCGATGTGATCGCGGCCGTCGTGCTGGGCGGCACGTCGCTGATGGGCGGACGCGCGACCATCACGGGCACGATACTCGGCTCGCTGACCATCGCGGTGATCGGCAACGGACTGATCCTGATGCACATCTCGCCGTTCTTCACGCAGATCATCACTGGCGTGATCATCCTCGGCGCAATCTGGCTGAATACACGTGTATTCGGCCGCTACAAATCGGCAAAGAAATAACGGGGCCTCCGGCAGATGACTACGCATACGATACCCACTCACTCGGAGCGCCTGCTCGCGGCCAACGCCGACCTGTGGCAGGCGATGCAGGAACACCGCTTCGTCATCGACATCGAGCGCAACCGCTTGCCTGCGGATGCATTCGGCCGCTACCTGTCGTACGAAGGGCGTTTTGTCGAAACCGCCATCGGGATATTCGGCCATGCGCTGATCAAGGCACCGTCCATCGAACAGAAGCATTGGCTGATCGGCGTGCTGAACGCGTTGTCCACCGAGCAGGTGCCGTACTTCGATCGGACTGTCGCGGCGCTGGCCTTGCCGGCCGCGCACCGTGGCCAGCGTTTGCCGGCTGCCGTCGCGGCCTTCGACACGGGCATGCTCGACATCGCGCAGCAAGGCAGATACGAAGACGTGATCGTGTCGATGCTGACGGCGGAATGGATGTACGGCACCTGGTGCACGCGCGCGAACCGCACGCCGAACGACAACCGCTATATACGCGAGTGGGTTGCGCTGCATGCGGACCCGACCTTCAGTGCGCAGGTGCAATGGCTGAAGGCACAGGTTGACGGCTGGAGCGAGCAACAGTTCGATTTTGAGCGCAGCAGCGCGATTTTCTCCAAGGTTCTCGCACTGGAAATCGATTTTCACAGTGCGTGCTACGAAGTTTGACGTCTATTGCGGATACGACCCAATGAGCACACAACCGGTCTTCAAGCAGAAACCCAACGCAATCGAAAGCCTGTTCGGCAGGCGCAAGGCGGTGATCGGCGTGATCCACTGTCTGCCGCTGCCGGGTGCGCCGCACTACGAGGGGCAGCCGGTCGGCGAGCTTGTCGAATATGCGGTGCGGGAAGCGAAAGCCTACGCGCAGGGCGGACTGGACGGCATCATCGTCGAGAACCACGGCGACATTCCGTTCGCGAAGCCCGAGGACCTCGGACCCGAAACGGCGGCGACGATGGCGGTGATCGCCGACGCGGTGCGGCGTACGGTAGGGTTGCCCGTCGGCATCAATGTGCTGGCCAACGGCGCGATCCAGGCGCTTGCCGTCGCCAAGGCGGCCGGCGCGTCGTTCGTGCGTGTCAATCAGTGGGCCAATGCCTACGTGGCCAACGAGGGCTTCATCGAAGGGCCGGCAGCGCTCGCCACGCGCTATCGCGCGCGATTGCGGGCGCCGGACATCAAGATCATCGCCGACGTGCATGTCAAACATGGCGCGCACGCGATTACCGCGGACCGCTCACTGGCGGAACTCGCGCGCGACGTCGAATTTTTCGATGCGGATGCGGCGATCGTCACCGGCCAGCGCACCGGCGATTCGGCCACGATGGATGAGCTGCGGGCGATTGCAAAAGGCACGGCACTCCCGGTCATGATCGGCTCGGGCGTGAACCCGTCGAACATCGGGGATCTGTTCACGGTCGCCGATGCGGTGATCATCGCCAGTTTCCTGAAGCGCGACGGCGTGTGGTGGAATCCCGTCGATCGCGAGCGGGTCGACGTGTTCATGACGGAAGCCCTGAAGGCACGCTCATGAAGCGGCTGTTCGTGGTCGGCAACGCGGTTGCGGATCTCACCTTTCTGGTGGAGCGGGCGCCGCGCGCGGGTGAGTCGGTGCTGTCGGTGGCCGTGCAGCGGGCGCCGGGCGGCAAGGGCCTCAACCAGGCGGTGGCTGCGCATCGTGCCGGCGCAGCCGTTGTCTTTCACGCGGCCATCGGCAACGACGCCGAGGGCTCCGGTATCCGCAAGCGACTCGAGTCCGAGCAGATGCATGCGCTGCGTCTCGTCGCTTGCGACGTGGCGACGGACATGTCGGTCGTGACGGTCACACGCAGCGGCGAAAATTCGATCGTGACCGCGGCGGGCTGCACGCGCGCGCTCGACACGCCGCAGGTGGTCGCGCAGATTGCCGACATGACCGCGGACGATACGCTGTTGATGCAAGGCAACCTGTCGCTCGCATGCACGCGCGCGGTGATCGGGCACGCGCGCGACACGGGCGCGACGGTGATCGTCAACGCCGCGCCCTGGTGCTGGCCGGATGCTTCCGCGCTCGAGCGTTGCGCCGGGGTGATCGCGAACGAGGGCGAGATTCGCGACATTTCCGGCATGGACGAGCCCGGGCAGGCGGCGCGCTGGCTGCTCGCGCGCGGACCTGAGTGGGTGGTCGTCACGCTCGGCGCGCGCGGCGCCTTGCTGGTGAGCGCGGCGCAGACGGTGCATCTGCCGGCGTTGCCGGTAGTGGCGGTCGATACGTCGGGAGCCGGGGACGTGTTTTGCGGCGTGCTGGCGGCGCTGCTGTCGCAAGCGGCGCCGTTGGCGTCGGCGATAGAGTGCGCGCAGCGCGCCGCCGCTCTTGCGGTCGAGCGTCACGGTACCTTTGGATCGATTCCGCGTGCCGACGAAATGCAGCATGTGATGCAGGGCGTTTTCGGCGAACCGGGTGCAGTGTACGCGGGCAATGGAGCGGTCGCGGCAGGGCCGTGACCGCACTGGGCACTACCGCCAACACGAGGCTGGATTCGATATCGACGTTCCCGCGTAACACGTTCGAATACGGGCACGCCGCGTCGGCGGCCTGAACCAGCTGATTCGCGATCTCTGCGGAAACGTCTGGTAGCGCCACCTCGCGCTTCACCCGTTAAAGGGAACCTTCTGGTCTGCCGCGATCGCTGGCACCGATGCCCACCGTCGCCGTGACCTGCACGTCCGCCGGCACCGCGATCTTGATCTGACTGCCGGCAAACGCATGGCGTTCAGAAAGCAGGCCGAATAGCCGGCCGCAACGAGCTGTTCCGGATCGGTGCCGATGTTTCCGCTGCCGTCCAGTTCACGGAGCATCGTCAACGCCAGACCGAGCACATGGTCTGACGACACTGCACGGCCATCGCAGCCGCCGGTACGGGCTGCCTCGGCGCTATTCAAGACTTCATGATCACGCTCCTTTCGAATGTCGAAACCGCTCGCGTGCGGCCAATGCGGCGGGCCGGTGCACCGCGAGGCTTCGTCGTCAAACGGTAGCGCTTGGGTCCAGGCGCCAAGCCTGCTCGACCGTAGTAACCCCTATATCCTGGGGAGCGCCGCGATACGTTCGTATGGCGGAACTTTTCCGCATGGCTGGAAAATCCGCCCGCCTGCCGATCTGTAGTCGACCCCATATTTCGGAAACTATTTCTGGAAAGAGTTTCCAAAATAAACGCGGTCGCCGTTGACGAATCCCGTTGCCTGTCGTAATCTGAAAAGACTTTCTGGAAAACATTTCCACTATTACAACGGAGACAGGCATGCAGCTCGGTACCGCGGATCAGGCCGCGCAACTGGTTGGGGATGGCGACACGGTTTTGATCACCGGCTCGGGCTCAGGCATGGCGGTGCCCGAGGCTTTGCTCGCCGCAATCGAGCGGCGCTTCAAGAAAGAGGGGGCGCCACGCAAGATCACGACGATTCACCCCGTCGGTCTCGGCAATCGCGGCGATGAACTGGGTGCCAGCCACTTCGCGCATGAGGGCCTGCTCAAGCGCGTCGTGTGCGGGACCGTCGTAGACGCTCCGCCAATCGCGAAACTGGCCATCGCCAATCGCATCGAGGCGTACACGCTGCCGCAGGGCGTGCTCTCGCAGTTGATTCGCGAAATCGCGGGCGGCCGGCCGGGTCTGACAACTCATGTGGGGCTGAATACTTTCGTCGATCCGCGCAATCAGGGCGGTAAGCAAAGCTCGATTGCGACCGAAGATCTGGTCGAGCTGGTCGAACGCGACGGGCGCGAGTGGCTGTTCTACAAATCGTTTAAAGCAGATGTGGCGTTGCTGCGCGGCACGACTGCCGACGAGGACGGCAACATTTCGCACGAACACGAAGCAATTTTTGGCGAGATGCTGTCGATGGCGCAGGCCGTGCGGCGCTGCGGCGGCGTCGTCATCGTGCAGGTCAAACGGCTTGCGAAGCGCGGCATGCTGCCGGCGAAGAGCGTGAAGATTCCCGGCAATCTGGTTGACCTTGTCGTCGTCGAACCGAACCAGATGCAGACATATCAGACTTTCTACGATCCCTCCTTCGCGGGAGAACTGAAGACGCCGCTCACGACATTCCCCGAACTGCCGCTCGACGAACGCGGTGTGATCGCGCGGCGCGCCGCGCTGGAATTGCGGCGCGGCGCGGTCTGCAATATCGGCTCGGGCGTATGTACGGGCATCGGCCTCGTTGCCGCGCGCGAAGACGTTCTGGATCTCGTCACCCTGACCAATGAGCAAGGCCTGACGGGCGGCGCGCCTGCAAACGGACTCGACGCCGGCGCTGCACGCAACTATGCAGCGATCGTCGATCAACCTTATCAATTCGACTTTTACGACGGCGGCGGCATCGATATCGCTTTTCTGTCATGCGTCGAAATCGACAACACGGGCAACGTCAACATCACGCGCTTCGCGGATCGGCTGGTCGGTGTCGGCGGCTTCATCAACATCAGCCAGAACGCGAAAAAGATGGTGTTTGGCGGCTCGTTCACTGCGGGCGGTCTGAAGGTTGCGGTCGAGAACGGCGAATTGAGGATCGTCGCGGAGGGGCGCCATTCGAAGTTCGTCAAATCGCTGGCGCAGATCTCGTTCAGCTCGAAAAACGCGCGCAATGGCGGACAGACCGTGCTTTACGTGACCGAGCGGGCTGTCTTTTCGCTTTCGAGCCGCGGCTTGACGCTGATCGAAATCGCACCGGGTATCGACTTGCAGAAAGATGTGCTCGACCGCATCCCGTTCGAGATCGACGTCTCTCCCGATTTGAAGATGATGCCCGCCGAAGTCTTTTCCGATCGCTCGCTTGGTTTACATGCACGGCTCGAAAGCGAGCCGTTGCCGATGCATCCGAAAGTCAAAGCGTTACTGAACGACCAATAGACAAATCAAGGAGACAAACGTGAACCAACCGGCAACGGCGCCCGCAAAGCGGCGCTGGTATCAGGAAATCAATCGCGCGCAATGGCTGACGCTCGCGGGTGCATGGTGCCTTTGGGCGCTCGACGCGGTCGACTTTCTGCTGATCACCTTCGTGCTTATCGACATCGCCAAAAGCTTCGACGTCACGTTGCACACCGCGTCACTGCTGATCCTCGCGACTTTCGGCGTGCGCTGGCTCGGTGGGATGTTGTTCGGCAATCTGAGCGATCGTATCGGCCGCAAGATTCCGATGCTGATCGCACTCGCGTGGTTCACGGCGGGCGCGGCGTTTACGGGACTCGCATGGAGTTTCACGGCGGTGCTCGTATTCCGGCTGCTGCTCGGCTTCGGCATGGCGCCAATCCTTACGCTCGGCTCGACGATGATCGCCGAAGTGTGGCCGGAAAAATACCGCGCGATCGGTATTGGAATACTCGACACGGGCTGGGGCTTTGGCAGCGTGCTCGCGGCGACGCTCTACGGTTTGATCTATCCGCACTTTGGTTGGCGTCCCCTGTTCTTCGCGGGGATCATTCCGGGCCTCATCGTCGGGTTGTATATCTGGCGGTTCGTGCCGGAATCGCCTGTGTGGCTGAAGGCGCGCGAGAAAGGCATCGTGTCGAAGCGCAAATCGCCCGCCGCGACGTTGTTTCGCGAGCACTTCAAGCTCGTGCTCGTGCTGAGCCTCGTGCAGTTCCTGCTGCAATTCGGCTCGTGGCCGTTGCAAGGTCTGCTCGCGACGTATCTGCGCGAATTGCATATGCCGCCGGCGTCGGTGAGCATGATTACCAGCGCGGGCGCGGTCGGACAGATCTGCGGGTTCTTCTGCTCGGGCTTCATCGCCGAACGCATCGGCCGCAAGAATGCGATTGCGATGATGCTCGGGATAGGCTGCTGTTGCGTGTTCGCGCTCGTCAATCTCGCGCCGGTTTCGCTTGCGCTCGGCTGCACGTTCGCGTTCCTGTCTGGCTTCTGGATCGTAGGCGCTTCGGGCATCTATCCAACGATCCTCGCCGAGAACCTTCCCTCGAACGTGCGCGCGACCGGGGTCGGGCTGATGTACAACATCGGCGTGATCGGCGGCGGCATCGCGCCGTTCATCGTGCTTGCGTCGCTCGACTACTTCAAGGTGGCGTTGCCGAATGGCATGTTCTTCTACACGCTGCTCGGCGACGTGCTCGGCGTGCTGATCATCTTTCTGGCCACGCGCGAAACGCGTGGTATTTCGATCGAACAAGCTGGTGCGCACGACGCTCCCGCGCATCCGCAACAGGAGGGCATTCGTCGTGATGCTTGGTAAGGCAGCGCTTGCATTCTGGAACGGTATCGCACCGGGTGGCGACGCCGAATTTCTGGCGTGGCACGTGTCGGAACATATCCCCGAGCGTGTCGGCTTGCCGGGCTTTCTGCGCGGACGCCGCTACGTCGCGAGTTGCGGCTCGCCCCGTTATTTCAATTTCTACGAGACAGAATCGCTCGATGTGCTCGAGTCGCCGGTCTATCGCGACCGGCTCGATCATCCGACGCCGTGGACCACGAAGGTGATCGCTACGTTCGTCGACACGTCCCGCACGATGTGCCGCGTCGCGTATTCGCGAGGTGCCGGCGAGGGTGCGTGGATGCAGACGATCCGCTTCGCGTTTCCGTCCGTCGCGTCTGGTGCGCGAGACAAGTCGATCAGCAAGCTGATTTCGATACTCGACGATTTGCCGGCGCGTACCGCTGTGGTTGGGGCGCATCTGCTCGACGGGGTGCAGCGCGAAACGCAGCCGACGCGCGAACTCGAATTGCGCGGCAGACCCGATGCGCAGATCGATGGGGTGCTGCTGATCGAAGCGGCGGACGAAGGGACGCTGGCTTCACTCGCCGAGCGCGAACTGGCCGACGATACATTGCATCTCGCGGGCGTCGGTTCGATTGTGCGCGGTACCTATCAACTGCAATACAGCCTCAGTGCGTCGCGCTGACGATCTATAAGAGGAAAAGGCATGAAACTGTTTCGCTTTGGTCCCGTAGGGGCGGAAAAACCCGGTGTCGTCGACAGGAACGGGACGCATCGCGATCTGTCTTCCGTGATCGCCGATATCGATCCCGCAACGATCGCTTCCGGCCTCGAACACAGGCTCTCGGACATCGATTTCACCACGCTGCCTGAAGTACCCAAAGGCACACGTTTCGGTCCGTGCGTTGCACAGCCTGGCAATTTTCTCGCGATCGGCCTGAACTACGTCGAGCATGCGAAGGAGACCAATGCGCCGCTGCCGCAAGAACCGATCATTTTCAACAAGGCGCCCAGCTGCATCGTCGGGCCGGACGACGACATCGTATTGCCGCGTGGCTCGGAAAAAACCGATTGGGAGGTCGAACTCGCGTTCGTGATTGGCAAACGCGCGCATTACGTCAGTGAGGCCGACGCGTTATCGTACGTGCTCGGTTACTGCGTCTGCAATGACGTATCGGAGCGCGCGTTCCAGCTCGAACGCGGCGGCCAGTGGGTTAAGGGAAAGTGCGCGCCGTCGTTCGGTCCAATCGGCCCGTATCTCGTGACCGCCGGGGAAATCCCCGATCCGCAGAAACTGCCGCTCTGGCTCGAAGTGAACGGTGAGCGCCTGCAAGACAGTGACACGAGCGATATGATTTTTTCGATCCGGACGATCGTGTCGTACGTGAGCCAGTTCATGGTGCTGATGCCGGGCGATCTCATCACGACAGGCACACCGCCCGGCGTTGGTCTCGGCATGAAACCGGAGCGCTATCTGAAGCATGGCGACACGGTTCGCCTGAGCGTGGAAGGGCTGGGCACGCAGACCCAGCGCGTCGTATGAGCACGGCTTCGTCAATTCCAGTGACGGGCGCAACTGCGCTATATGCGATCGTCGGCGATCCCGTTTCGCAGGTGCGTTCGCCACAGGTCGTCAACGCGCTGTTCGCGCAGGCGCAGATCGATGCGCTGCTGGTGCCGGTGCACGTTCCGCGCGAGCGCTTCGGTGAAACGATGCGCTCGCTGATGGCGATCGGCAATCTGCGCGGCATCGTGGTGACCGTGCCGTTCAAGGTCGACGCGATGTCGCTCGTCAGTCACGTGTTGCCGGGCGCGCAGGCGGCGGGCGCGCTCAACGCGATGCGCCGTCTGCCCGATAATCGATGGGAAGGCGACATGTTCGACGGTGCCGGTCTGGTGCGCGCGCTCAACGATGCCGGTCATACGGCGGCCGGAAAGCGTGTGCTGCTCGTCGGCGCAGGCGGTGCCGGACGCGCCATCGCGATTGCGCTGGCGCAAAGCGGCGTGCGCGAGATCGCGTTGAGCGATGTTGACGGCCAACGCGTTCGGCAGGTGATGGATGCGGTGGCCAGCGCCGTGCCGTCATGCGTGTGCCGGGCGGCCGAACCCAGCTTCGGCGGCCACGATATCGTCGTCAACGCGACGCCGCTCGGGATGAAGCCGGAAGACGCATTACCCGTCGACATCGCCGGCATGAATGCGCAGCATGTGCTCTTCGACATCGTGCCGAAGCCCGACGTGACGGCACTGATGCGTGCTGCACAAGCGCAAGGCGTGACGACGATTGGCGGCAAGCGCATGATCGAAGGGCAGGCTCGCGCGCTCGCCGAATTTTTTGGACATCGTGTATGAATGCGCTCCGGTGCAAATCAACCAAATCACTTGCAATGAGTAGGTAACGTATGAGCGTCGCTTTGGAACGTGGCATGGCCATCCTTGAGTTGCTGTCGACCGATCGAAACGGCATGCAGCTGAGTCGTCTGTCGGAAGCGCTCGACATTCCGGTGAGTGCCATGCATCGGTTGCTGACCAGCCTGATTGACATGGGTTACGTGCACCAGACCCGTGAGATGGGGCAGTACTGCCTGTCGCTGAAGGCGGTGTCGCTCGGTATCCGCTTCGTATCCAAGAACAGTCTGATCGACCTCGCGCGACCGCTGATGGACGAACTCGCGAGCGTTTCGGGGGAACTGTCGCGGCTGGGTCTGATCGACGGCGAGCGGCTGGTCTGGGTGTCGAAATCGTTGGGCACGCGCGCGGGCCTGCGTTATGACCCGGACAGCGGTGCGGAAGCCCCCTTGTTCTGCTCGGCATCCGGGCTGGTCTGGCTTGCCACCATGAGCGACGAGGAAGCGCTCGCCCGGGTGATGAAGACCGGCTTCGGACGCGATGAGGATTACGGCCCGAACGCACCGCGCACACCGGAGGAATTTCTCAAGCAATTGCGCCGCGCTCGCGCGAACGGCTACGCGACGGTCAGCAATAGTGTCGAAGTGGCAACGGCAGCAATGGCCGCGTTGATTCGCGGCAAGGATGGCGAGCCGATCGGCGTGCTGACCATCGCGGGTCCGATGTTCCGCATGACGACGAAGCGCATGCAGGAACTCGCGCCGCTGCTGATGCGCGCAACGGCGGCGCTTTCGGAAATCAACGTTTCCACGTTCGCAATGCCGCCGATGCATCTGCACGGTGAACGCGCTACCTATCCTCCAAACGGGAAGGAGATACGACAATGAGCGACTCTGTCGCAATTGACACGCGGCGCCTGCTGAAGCCGGGCCTTTACGGATTGAACGATATCGAGGCAGGCGACTATTACCTGACCGCGGGTGTCACCGTGACCGAGACGCACGTCGTCAATTTCGCGGGCGTGTCGGGCGATCACTACGACATTCATGTCGACGACGTCGCCGCACAGGAAGCGGGCTTTCCAGG
This sequence comes from Paraburkholderia bengalensis, assembly GCF_037126505.1. Taxonomy (NCBI): domain Bacteria; kingdom Pseudomonadati; phylum Pseudomonadota; class Betaproteobacteria; order Burkholderiales; family Burkholderiaceae; genus Paraburkholderia; species Paraburkholderia bengalensis. The sequence goes on along the minus strand of NZ_JACFYJ010000036.1, from coordinate 55,810 downwards.
GCGCATCGCGCACGGCCTGCTCGGCCTGTCGCTCGCCGACGGACTGAAGACGCGCTGCCCTGTGCTGCTCAAAGGGCTCGCGACCCTCGGCTGGAACTGGTCGTTTCGCGCGCCATTGATGATCGGCGATCGCATTCACGTCGATATCGAAGTCATTGGCAAGCGTCTTACAAAGCGGCCGGATCGCGGGATCGCAACGCTGCGCCTGAAGGTGCTGAATCAGCGCGGCGAAGTCGTGCAGGAAGGCGAGACACTGATGATGATGCCAACCAACGTCGCATGATAGAAGCGATAGTCATGCGCGATCTTTCACAACATCTGGAACACTTTGCCCTCAACACAGCGACGCTCAAACAATGGCCGCTGGAGCGCATCATCGATGGCTGCGCGCGTCGTGGCATTCGCGCGATCGCACCGTGGCACGCCGACGTCGAGCGCGTCGGCGTTGCGCAGACGAAGCGCCTGTTGCGCGAAGCACAGATCGAGTTGTGCGGTTATTGCCGTGGCGGCCTGTTTCCGGTCGCGCATGCAAGCGAACGCGATGCGGTCTTCGACCGCAACCGGCGCGTGCTTGATGCCGCGCGCGAACTTGACGCGCCCTGCGTGGTGCTGGTCGTCGGCGGCTTGCCGGGCGCGATGGAGGGCGAACCGCAGAGCCGCGATCTGGCCGGCGCGCGCGAGCAGGTGAAGGAGGGCATAGCCCGCCTGCTCGACTACGCGAAGTCACTGCACATGCCGCTCGCGATCGAGCCGCTGCATCCGATGTACGCCGCGGACCGCGCATGTGTGAATACGCTCGAACATGCACTCGATCTGTGCGACGCACTCGACCCTTCGATGCAAGGCGATCTCGGCGTCGCAGTGGATTGTTATCACGTGTGGTGGGACCCGAAAGTCGATGCGCAGATTGCCCGTGCCGGTAAACAGCGGCTGCTTGGTTTTCACGTATGCGACTGGCTCGTGCCGACCCGCGACATGCTCAATGATCGCGGCATGATGGGCGATGGCGTAATCGACATCGCGCGGCTGCGCCGTCAGGTCGAGCAGGCGGGTTTCAATGGTTTCATCGAAGTGGAAATTTTCTCCAGCGACAACTGGTGGAAGCGCGACGGCGACGACGTGCTGGACACCTGCGTCGCACGTTATCGAACTGTGGTGTAAAGGAGTGACAGCATGGAGCAATCCGGTCTCGACTTCGTCGAAGTGGGGCAACGCTATACCTTCGGCAAGACCGTGTCTGAAACCGATGTGATGCTGTTCGCCGGCATCACGGGTGATTTCAGCCCGACGCACGTCAACGAGCAGTACGCGCGCGAGAAGTCGAATCTCGGCGGACGCATCGCGCACGGCGCCCTCATGGTGGGCTACATGTCGACCGCCTCGACGCTGTCGATCGAACATGTGATTCACAAAGAGAATCTCACTGATTTCCCGGTCTCGTCGGGCTACGACAAGCTGCGATTCCTGAAGCCGGTCGCGCTCGGCGATACGATCACCGTCGTCTATGAAGTGATCAGGGTCGATAAGGAAAAAGGCCGCAGCATCGCGAAGAACGAAGTGTTCAACCAGCGCGGCGAACTCGTCGCTGTCGGCGAACACGTCATGCGCTGGGCGAAGAAACTGAAGGGTGAGTAAGCAGGGAGAGGGCAGATAAGATCGCATTGCAGCGGATCATCGGACAACATCATGCAGATCATTACAGCAGAAGAAGCGGCCTCGCTCGTGAGAGACGGCGACACGGTGCTCATCAGCGGGTCGGGCGGTGGGCACGCGGTGCCAGACGCGCTGGTGGCGGCGGTTGGAGAGCGGTTCAAACGGGAAGGGGCGCCGCGCGGCATCACGTCGATGAGCATCGTCGGCGTTGGCGATCGTGCGGCACTGGGCGCGAGCCATCTCGCGCATGAAGGCTTGCTACGACGCGCAATCACAAGTGCACTGGTCGATTCACCCGGTCTCGTGACGCTTGCGGCAGAGAACAAGATCGAGGCATACACGCTGCCGCAAGGCGTGATGTCGCAACTGATGCGCGAGATGGCGGCAGGGCGTCCCGGCCTGATTACGAAAACGGGCCTGCACACCTTTGTCGATCCGCGGCAGCAGGGGGCGCGGCAAAGCCCTTGTACGCCAGCTGATTTTGTCGAAGTGATCCAGCTGGACGGCGACGAATATCTGCGTTTCAAGCCCTTGCCGCTGAACGTGACCTTCATTCGCGGCACAACCGCGGACGAAGACGGCAACGTGACAATGGAAGAAGAAGCCGTGCTCGGTGAAATGCTGGCGATGGCCCAGGCGACGCGCCGTGCGGGCGGCGTCGTGATCGCGCAGGTCAAACGTGTCGCGCGGCGCGAGACGTTGCCGCCGAAACAGGTGAAAGTGCCGGGCATTCTGATCGACTTCGTCGTGGTAGTGCCGGATCAGCCGCAGACGTACGCGACCTCATACGATCCGAGTTACGCGGGTGAACTGCGCGTGCCGCTCTCGGCGATCAAGCCGTTGCCATTTGGGCCGCGCAAGGTGATCGTGCGACGGGCGGCGCTTGAACTCTATCCCGGCGCAGTGTGCAATCTCGGCGCAGGCGTTTCAACGGGACTGTCGACGATCGCCGCCGAAGAAGATCTGCTCGGCGCAGTCGTACTGACCAACGAGCAAGGCATTATCGGCGGCGCCCCGCTGACGGGACGCGATTCGGGCGGGGGCCAGAATTTCGCCGCGATGATCGAGCAACCGTCGCAATTCGACTTCTACGACGGAGGCGGCCTCGACCTGGCGTTTCTGTCGTTCGCCGAAGTCGACGCACAGGGCAACGTCAACATCAGCCGTTTCGGCGACAAGATCATCGGGGTCGGCGGTTTCATCAACATCAGCCAGAATGCGAAGTGCGTGATATTCAGCGGCACGCTGACGGCAGGCGGTCTCGATGTCGGGTGGGAAAGCGGCCGGACCGTCGTCCGCAGCGAGGGGCGGCATCGTAAATTCGTCGAATCGATCGAGCAGGTCAGCTACAGCGCGGCGTTCGCGCGCGAGCGCGGGCAGACTGCGCTGTACGTTACCGAGCGTGCCGTGTTCCGGCTCGCAGACGATGGCCTCGAGTTGATCGAGATCGCGCCAGGCGCCGATCTGGAGCGCGACGTAATCGGACAAATGGCGTTCCGCCCTCGGGTCGCAGCCGATCTCAAAACCATGGATACGCGTCTCTTCGATCCGAAACCGCTGCGCATTCGCGATGAAATTACAGCGCGTGGGCGGCGTTATCGCTCGGAACGTGTGGCGCAGTGGTATGCCGCGAGGGCCGAACGCGCATGATCGAACGCGTGCCGCCTGTCGCGCTCGCGCGAGACGTGGTGGTCTCGAAGGTCGTCGCAGGCATGTGGCGCGTCATGCGTTGGGACACGTCCCGCGAAGGGCTGGCGCGCTTTATCGGCGAGTGCGTTGCGCTGGGCGTGACGAGCTTTGATCTTGCCGATATCTATGGCGGGGGCGCGGCGCAAGCGTTTTTCGGCGAAGCGCTAGCTGCCCGTGGCGGCAGTCACGACATCCAGATCATCACGAAAGCAGGCATTCGTCTGCCGTCGATCGACGACGGCGCTACGCGCGTCAAATATTACGATAGCAGCGCTACGCATCTGCGACGAAGTGTCGACAACGCGTTATCGGTGCTCGGACGCGAGCGCATCGACGTGTTCCTGTTGCATCGTCCCGATCCGCTGCTCGATCGGGACGAACTCGCGGAGCTTGCCCAGCAGTTGGTCGCGCAGGGCAAGATCGGCGCGTTCGGCGTGTCGAATTTCTCCGCGCGCGAGTTCGACTGGCTCGGTTCGCGTGTCCCGCTGGCGAGCAATCAGATCGAGTTTTCGCCGTTCCATACTGCGCCGCTCGACGACGGCACGTTGACGGCGATCGATGCTGCGGATGTCGTGCCGATGATCTGGTCACCGCTTGGCGGAGGACGGCTGTTCGACGAATCCGATCCGACGGGCACGCGTGTGCGTGAAGTGTTGCAACGGATTCAACGCGATCGAGGGCTGTCGGACTGGGTCCCGCTCGCCTATGCGTGGGTATGCCGGTTGCCGACCCGTCCCATCGTGCTGACGGGAACAAGCCGCGTCGAGGGCATCCGCGATGCAACGTACGGCGCCGGCATCACGTTGACGCGTGAAGAATGGTTCAACATCCTCGAAGCAGCGCGGGGATACTCGGTAGCCTGACTATCCGCCAAGAAAGCGTCCGCATCCGTTGCGTCGCTCACGACCGACCGCCTTAAAGCCACTACTCGTTCGAAATCGTCGAGGCACTAGAGGAGGCCGGCTTCCGGTCTGCTCGTGACTGTCGGTGATCAATTGACTGCGAAAACGGACGCTATGACAGACAACGATAGCTTTGCTCGATCACGAGATGACTCGTTGCGTTGAGGCACGTGAGTTCTGTCGACAACTGTCGTCCAGGTGATTCCTCTGGCGAGTTCGTACATGACAACGTGCGAAATTGTGCGAAAAGCCCCGGACCTCTAGCGCGACGACGCGGACCTCAACAACTTTAATAAATCGCGCGATTTCGAGTTCAAAAGCGGCGTCGGCGTATCTTCGATCATCCTGCGCAGAAGCATTCGCGCGCCGCGTGCACGAGATGCCTAGAACTTGTCGCCTAAAAATCCACCGAGGGCCGACAATACCTCATTCGGCGCGTCCTCGGGTAACAGGTGACCTCCCGGCAATCCTGCGCCCCTGACATTCGTCGCCCAGCGAGCCCACGTATCGATAGGCGAGGTGTTTCTCGCCTTCTGTTCCTGTTCGCTCCAAAGCACCAGTACCGGACAGGCGAGCTTTCTTCCCGCGGCAAGGTCGGCGGCGTCATATTCCGCATCCTCTGCGGCAGCGGCGCGGTAGTCTTCACAGATCGCGTGACGCACGTCCGGATTTCGAAACGCGGTGCGATAAGCGTCGAGCGCTGAAGGATCGATGCGCGTGAGTCCTCCCGCCATCTTTGCCAACGCTGCGTCGATGTAAGCGTCCGGATCGGCAGCGAGCATCCGTTCCGGAAGGTCAGCGGGCTGCGCCAGGAAAAACCAGTGCCACGCGTTTAGCGCAAAGGCCTTGTCGATACCGGCGAAAGCGTCGAGGGTGGGGATGACGGTCAGCGATGCATAGGCGGCGACCCGTTCTGGATGGTCCAGTGCAAGCCGGTAGCCGGCACGCGCGCCCCGGTCATGTCCGACCACAGCGTACCGGTCGTGGCCGAGCCGGTCCATCAACGCGGCGAGCGCACCGGCGACGCGACGTTTGGTCCATCGCGGCTGATCGTTGCGGGTCCGGCTGGCGCCGTATCCCGGCAAATCCGGGACGATGACGGTGCGGTGCTTCGCAAGCTCGGGCGCAATCAATCGCCACGCGACGTGAGTTTGCGGATAGCCGTGCAAAAGGAGAACCGGCGATCCCGTGCCGCCGACTCTGCCGCGAAACGAGACATCATCCGTTTCGACATCAAGCGCGGCGAAGCCGGGGAAGAAGTCACTCGCCGCCGTTCGCGCGGTGCGGGTTGTCATCGTGTTCTCCTCGTGGAACGTGACGTCATTGCCCGGACACCGACCTGACGAACTCGGCCAGATCGTGGTTGAACCGGTCCGGCTCTTCGATGAACGGCGCGTGTCCTGACCCGGCGTACACCTTGCTGACGATACATGGATTGAGTTCGGCCGCGCGGTCCAGCGTCACGTGCGTGTCGACCAGTGCATCGTGCCCGCCGTAGATGAACAGCAATGGCACGCGCGCCTTGCTGATCCCGTCAGCGGCAAACACCGTCATGGTCGGGATTTCCTTTTGCATGTCCCACGAGGCCATCGCGGCGTTGGCGGCCAGCCGGCTAAAGGTGTCGACATCCGGCCGACGATTGAAGCACAGTCCAACGAACGTACGTTCCCCGTCGAGATGCGTCTTCAGATCCGGGGTTTGCTCGCATCGGTGCGCGCGAGCAATGGCTACCGCATGTTTCCCGAGAATGCGGTCACGCAGGTCAAGCAGATCCAGCGCATGATCGCGACCGGTTTCACCATCGACGACATTCGCAGCTTTCCGGATTGCATGCTTCTCATCGAAGGCGCGCGCTCGTGCGACCAGATTACCGAAGTCCAGCGGCAACGCCTCAAGCCATCGATCGTCAGATGGCGGATCTCGAACGGCGGCGCGCACGGCTCATCAAGACCTTGTCGGAAGGTACGTTTCCACCAGTCGACTGATGTGAACCTGTTCGGCTCGCCGAAATGCCGGCAATCGAAAACTCGAAGATCGACCCTTACACAGGCACATTCGACGCGGACTTTTTCTTGCGAATATCTGCGCGTAGCCGGTTGTACTCCTGTTTGCCGATTGGCGCGGCATCGCGTTTGCCCAGCGCGCTGACGGGCAGCCGGAACGTTTCCCGAGCGGTCCATGCGCCCAACGCACCGACTGCGCAAATCGCCAGCGTGATCGTTCCAACAATCAGCGGTATGTGCTGGGTTCCGGGCGGCACGGCAAGGGCGATGCATGCGGGCAAAACAGCGGTAATGGCGGTGCCGGCGTTCTGGCCGATAGCCATTGCCGTGACTCGGGTGCGTGTCGGAAACAGCTCCGGCATGAAGCTGGTGTACACGGCATTGAAGCACTGATAGACCACGCCCCACATCACGATTGCAACGGCAATTGCAACCGTCGCATTGTGCAGGCTGATCGCATACAGATACACATACGAGAGAAGTCCCGACGCGAGCGCGCCGAATATGATGAGCGGGCGGCGTCCCCATCGGTCGGAAAGGCTGCCTGCGAACGGAATGACGAATGTGGCAACGCCGTTCGCGAGTAGCGGGATCCACAGAAAAAGACCTTTAGGCAGGCCGATCCCATATGCGGGCTGCACTGCGTAGGCCGCTCCGAAGATCGACGTCACCGAAAGAATGATCGCAATCAGCGCGATTGCCGAGATGCGGACGATGTCGGGCCAACTGTCGCGCAGCGCTTCGGTGACTGGCGATGCAGGGATTTGCCGATTGTTTGCTTCATCGACGAATGCGGGCGTTTCCGATACCTTGCGGCGAATGACGTAACCAGCGACGAGCACGAGCAAACTGAGCAAGAACGGTACGCGCCATCCCCACGACAAGAACTGTTCCTCGGGCAGATACGAGGCAAGCGGCAAAAAGATGGCGGCGGCGAACACCTGACCCGCGGTCACGCCTTGCATCGCGAAACTCGCAAAATAACCGCGCCGCCCGAACGGTGCATGCTCTAGCACGAGAGAACTTGAGCCGGAAATCTCGCCTGCGACTGCGAAGCCTTGAATGAGCCGCAGAATCACAAGCATGACAGGCGCAGCGAAGCCGACTTGCGCAAAGGTCGGCAGAAGCCCGACCGCGAGCGTCGAGAATCCCATCATGAACATGCATGTGAGCAGCAAATTCTTGCGCCCATGTGTGTCGCCACGACGGCCGAGCAGGAATGCGCCAACCGGCCTCGCGAGGTAACCGACGCCGTATGTGGCCAGCGACGCGGCAATCGCAATGCGGCTGTCCCCGGTGGGAAAGAACAGCTGCGGAAACACCAGTGCGGCTGCTTGCGCGTAGATGAAGTAATCGTAGTACTCGAGCGCTGATCCAATCCAGGCGCTCGCCGTGGCAGTTCGGGCCTGAACGCTGCTGTGCTGAGGCTGTGCTTGCATGGTGTCTCCTGTCCGTGTCGTGTCTGTCATGGCTTCGGCTGCACAGGGCTCAATAAGTCGCGCGGCCACCTGACAGATCAAAGGTGAAGCCAGTCGTGAAGCTGCATTCGTCGCTTGCGATCCACGCCACCATCGCAGCGATTTCCGGGATGGTCAGAAAGCGGCCCATCGGGATGCGGGCCTTGCTGGCCTCGATGTGTTCCTTCGTCATCTCGCGGAACAGATCGGTTTCCGTAATGGCGGGTGCGATGCAGTTCGCGGTGACACCACTTCCGGCCAGCTCGCGCGCGATGGATTTGGTCAGACCGATGACACCCGCTTTTGCCGCGGCGTAGGCGCAAATGTTCGGGTGTCCCTCTTTGCCGACGATTGATGCCACGTTGACGATGCGTCCGTTGCCACGCTCGCGCATATGCGGTGCGACGAGGCGACAGGTATGGAACACGCTATTCAGATCGACTGCAAGAACACGGTTCCATGTGTCGACCGGATACTCCCAGATCGGCATCACCGGTCCGTTGATACCCGCGTTGTTCACCAGTAGGTCGACGTGGCCGAACGCTTCGAGCGTGGCGGCGAATGCTGCTTCCACAGAACTCGCATCGGCGACATCGACCGGTTGCACAAAGCCTGTGTGTAGGTCTCCCAGTGTGTCGAGTGGCGAACAATCGATATCCCAGCAGGCGATGCGGTAGCCTTCGCGCGCAAGACGTTCCGCGATACCGCGCCCGATGCCCCGACCAGCGCCCGTCACGATGGCAGTGCGTGTGTCAGATTTCAGTTGATTCATAGGTCGCTTCCCAGATCAATGTGTTCCTGTGGGTGATTCGGTTTCCATGCTAGAAACGCCAGCATGGCTCGTCAACGATCCCACTGGCGTTCATTCACATACGGGAACAAACCAGGGAATGCCCCGGTTCGCGCCAGAATTCGCTTGACCGTACGGAATCTTGCGTATCAGTATAGAAACAGATTCCTATACGTGAACAAGCGAGGTGTTGGATGGAACAGGCGATGATCGACAGGTTGATGATTCGGGAGGTGATTGAGAACTGGGCGCTATGGAGGGATGCAGGCGACTGGGAACGCTTCGCGACCGTCTGGCATCCGGATGGCCGCATGATGGCGACGTGGTTCCAGGGCAGCGGTTCCGAGTTCATCGAAGTCACGAAGGCGGGTTGGGCGAAGGGCGTAAGCATCCTGCACTTTCTGGGCGGCACGTCGGTCAACGTGAGCGGAACGCGTGCGGTCGCGCAAACCAAGATGACCATTTCCCAGCGCGGCGAAGTTGAAGGGACGTTGTGCGACGTCGTGTGCACCGGTCGCTTCTATGATTTCTTCGAGAAGGTTGGTGACCGGTGGCAGATGCTGCTGCGTCAGCCGATCTACGAAAAGGATCGTCTTGATCCCGTCAGACCGGATGCCCGTCCCGCTCTCGATGACGCCTTGCTGGCGGAATTTCCTGCGGGGTACCGGCATCTCGCGTATCTGCAGACTCGCATCGGCTACCAGGTCAAGCGCGACATGCCCACGCTGACCGGTCCTGCCGTCGAAGCGCTCTACGAGCGCGGCCGCCGGTTTCTGCAAGGCGGAGCACTGTGATGCCGTCTTCCCCGGTGAAGCGCTTCGACTACCGAGCGTTGCCGTCCCGCGTGCTGTTCGGTGCCGGCAGGCGCCACGACACGCCCGACGAAGTACGGCAACTAAACTGCGTGCGTCCTTTGATCGTCTCTACACCGGAACAGAGTGAACTCGCCGGAAACATTGCGGCGCTTTTCAATCCGCCGTCTGCGCAGCGCTTCTGCGAGGCTGCAATGCACACGCCGTGGGACGTCACGTCGCGGGCGCTGGCGGTCGTACAGGAAGCACACGCCGACTGTCTGATCGCCGTGGGCGGTGGGTCCGCGATAGGTCTTGCGAAAGCAATTGCGCTGCGCACCGGCCTGCCTCAGATCGCGATACCCACTACGTATGCCGGATCCGAAGTCACGCCGATCATCGGCGAAACGCGGGACGGTGAGAAGCATACGCGCCGCACGCTGGACGTGCTGCCGGAAGTGGTGATCTACGACGTCGAACTCACGCTGACATTGCCCGTACGTTTATCGGCGACGAGTGGTCTCAATGCAATTGCGCACGCAGTCGAAGCGCTGTATTCCGTCGATGCCAATCCCGTCACATCGATCATGGCGGAAGAGGGCATCGCGGCGCTTGCTGCCGCCTTGCCTGCGATTCTCGACGATCCTTCCGGTCTCGACGCGCGCAGCCGCGCCCAATATGGCGCCTGGCTGTGCGGAACCTGCCTCGGCTCGGTCGGGATGGCGCTGCATCACAAGGTGTGTCATGTGCTGGGCGGCACTTTCGATTTGCCTCATGCGGACACGCATGCCGTCATGCTGGCTCACGTCGTCGCTTATCAGGCCATCGCTGCGCCGCACGCGCTGCAGCGCGTCGCACGCGCGCTGCAGGCCGACGAGGCCTGGAGGGGACTGCATGCGCTCACGAGCCGATTGGGTGTGCCGCAGTCGCTCGCCGCGATCGGAATGCCGCGCGACGGTATCGCGCGCGCGGCCGAACTGGTGCTTGAGCAGACGTACGCGAATCCGCGCACGCCGGATCGGGAATCGGTCAAGGCGATGCTGGAACGAGCGTGGTGCGGGGCGCGGCCACAAACCGACTTGTCGTAACAGGAGCAGCAATGCGCAACTTTAGCGAGGACAACATTACGGCGGCGGTTATCGGGCGTCTGGCGGGATGCAGGGACGAGCGCGTGCGTGAAATCAGCGAAGCGCTGGTGCGTCATCTACATGCGTTCGTGAAAGAGATCGAACCGACGGAAGACGAGTGGGCCGCTGCGATCCGCTTTCTGACGCATACTGGGCAGATGTGTTCCGGTACCCGTCAGGAGTTCATCCTGCTGTCGGACACGCTCGGCGTGTCGATGCTGGTTGATGCGATCAATCATCGTCATCCTGGCGACGCCACGCAATCCACCGTGCTCGGACCGTTCTATGTCGAAGAAGCCGCTGCGTTGCCACTCGGCGCATCGATTGCAGACGGCATGGAGGGCGAGCCGTTGCTGGTGGAAGGGACGGTGCGCGATCTGCATGGCGAACCGATAACAGGTGCGTCGGTCGAGACGTGGCATGCGGACAGTCACGGCTTCTACGACGTGCAGAAGGCATCAGGCAGGACGGAACTCCATATGCGCGCGCGCTTTCGGACCGATCCGGGCGGCGCATTCTGGTATCGCTCGATCGTGCCCGCCGCGTATCCCATTCCGGACGACGGACCGGTCGGTCGCATGCTCGATGCGCAAGGAAGACATCCGTATCGCCCGGCTCACGTCCACTTCCGCGTCAGTGCGCCAGGTTTCAGGACGCTGGTCACGCACGTGTTCGTGAGCGGCGACGCCTATCTGGATTCGGATGTCGTGTTTGGCGTCAAGGATGCGTTGATTACGACGCTGTTGCCGCTTGCACCGGGACTCAGTCCAGGCGGGCATCGCGTCGATGTGCCAGGTTCGCTGCTGACGTATGACTTTGTGCTGCCGCCGCAAACTTGAACGCCGCGTGCCTGCACGCTGGTTTCTCTAATGGACCTATTCCCATGCATGAACTGTCGCTGCATCATCTGACTATGCTCGACGCGCATCCGCTGCAACTCGTCGACGCGGCCGCCGCCGCGGGCTTCGAATACTGCGGCTTGCGGCTGGTCGCGCCCACCGCTGCGGATCCGATCGTGGACGTCGCCGGCAATCCCGCGCTGATTCGCGCACTGCGCGAGCGACTGGATGCAACAGGCGTCGAACTGCTCGACATCGAAGCGATCTGGCTGGGTCCGCAAACGGACATGGCGGCATTGCTACCTGCGCTCGAAGCGGGCCGCGCGCTCGGTGCGCGACACGTGCTGAGTGTGGGCAACGATAGCGAACGCAACCGTCTGCTGGACAACTTCGGCCGGCTCTGTGAAGCGGCCAACGGTTTTGAACTTTTCGTGGGACTCGAATCGATCACGTACTGCGCGGTCAGCACACCCGCCGATGCGCGCGATCTCGTGCTCGCCAGCGGCCAACCAAATGCGCGGGTGCTCATCGACGCCTTGCAGTTCTTCCGCTCGGGCGCAACGTGCGAACAGATCGGTGCCATCGACCCGGCTCTCATCGAATACATCCAGATTTGCGATGCGCCATCCGCCGCGCCACAGACCATCGAGGAATTAAGAAAAGAAGCGAGAACGGCGCGTCTTCTGCCCGGCGATGGCGAGTTGCCGTTACGCGAGCTGCTATCGACATTGCGACACGATCTGCCGCTTGCGGTGGAGGCTCCCACCCTTGCGTTGCGTGGACTGCCGTTCGACGAGCAGGCGCGGCGAATCCATGCGCATATGCAGACGTTTCTCGCGGACCAGGTTGCCTGATGTTAGTATGTTTCCATATGTGAACAGGAGTCGGGCATGTTACTGGAAGACGAATCGAATGGCGTGGTCAAGTCGGCGGATCGCGTGCTAGATGTGATCGAGTTGCTCGCCAGGTGGGGACGGGAGATGTCACATACGGAAATCGCCGACACACTTGAAATACCGAAGAGCTCGCTCACCAAGCTGCTCAAGAATCTCACTGCGCGCGGCTTCGTCGAATTCGTGCCGCTAACCAAAGGCTACCGGCTCGGGGAAGCGCTAATCAGACTTTCGGAGCAATCGACGCATAGCCGTTCACTCATCAACTGCGCTCAACCCGTGCTAAGCGAGATCACGCAGCAGACGCTGGAATCGTGTGCACTCAACCAGCTTAAGGGAGATCAGGTAGAAGTCGTCGCGACGGTCACGAGTCCGCAACGGCTTGTTTCGCATTTACGCTTGGGCGATCTTGCACCGCTTTACGCCGTGTCGGGCGGTAAAGTGATCCTCGCGTTTCTTCCGGATCAGATGCGCAGCGAGTACATGAAGACGGTGAAAATGCAGGCCATCACGCCAGCGACGATGACCACCAAGAAGGTGCTGCTCGCTCAGATCGAGACTATCCGGCAAAGCGGCGTTGCCTATTCGATGGAGGAATACACGCCGGGGATCGTCGGCGTGGGTGTGCCGGTGCTGTCGTCATCGGGCTTTCCGCTTGGATCGCTGAACGTCGCGATTCCATCGGTGCGCTATTCCGAGAAAGTCGGCGCACGGGCTGCAGCAATACTGCGATCGTCCGCCGAACGCATACGACGTCGATACATTTCAGCCAATGGCGAGGGCGCGCGCGGCATTTGATATGCGCGTGGCGGCGATCGGGTGCGGGCTCGCTACGAAATGCAATCGCGCATTGTCAAGACAGATAGGTAGGATACAAATCATATGACTGAGCGAATCAACAAGGCAGAAAGAGCGGTTGAGTTTCCATCGGTCGGGGTCGGAGCGGGCAGTCTGGCGAACGCAGCAGGCGAGCAGGCATTCTTTGGAATGGTTCATGCCGCGTGGGCGAGCGGCGTTCGCTATTTCGACACCTCGGCGGCGTATCTGGGCGGCGAAAGCGAGCAACGGCTTGGCGCAGCGCTCGCGGATTTTCCTCGAGAAGAACTTTACCTATCGACAAAGCTCGGCAGATATTTGCGCGAGCGCGGCGCAAGCGCGATGCCCGGCGGGGGGGGACTATTTTCTGGACTACACCTACGATACGACGCTTAGATCGGTTGAACGCAGCTTGTCTCAGCTCAAGGTCGATCGGCTCGATGCCGTTTATATCCATGATCTCGATCCCGGCTTTGCCGGAACCACGTATCGCGACGAACTTGACTCCGCGGTCGAAGGCGCTTTCGCTGCGTTGCGGCGTATGAAGGAAGAGAAGGTGGTCGGAGCGATCGGTGTGGCCAGTATGGACTGGCGTGCCTGTCTGGACTTTGCCGAACGGGCAACTGTCGATGTTGTGATGCCTGCCGGAGAATACTCGTTGCTTCGCGCGGACAGTACTGCGCTACTGGACCACTGCGCGGAGAAGGGCATTGCGTGGATTGCCGCGTCGCCTTTCAATTCCGGCATTCTCGCGACGGGCGCGCGCGCTGATGCGTACTACAACATGCGGCCGGCGACGCCAGAGGTTTTGTCGCAAGTGGGAAAACTGGAGCGTATCTGTCAGCGTCATCATGTGTCTCTGGCGACGGCGGCCCTGCAGTTTCCTCTGAGGCACCCGGCTGTTACCACTATCGTATTCGGCGCGAAGACAGCAGTTGAATTCGACCAGTCCTTTGCACGGCTCTCCGACAAAGTATCCGATGAGTTCTGGCAGGAAATGGACGATTTCCTGGCGAAGTCAAAGGACTGGGGGAAACACACTTAAACATTATTTCGCGGGTTTCGCAGCGTGACTCGACGCATGCGCGCTTTTGCCTTTACCGGGACATGCGGCCAGTATTCACACGGGCATCCGGTTTCGCGTGGGCAAGCGTGGCGTCGACCAGTTCGCGAGTCCGGAGCCCGGTCGTGTAGCCGAAATCGAGCAGGAAGCGCAACCGCTGCGCGCCCACATTCGCCGTCCGTCGGGCGCGCGAGGCGTCGAACGGTGTTGGACTGCTGCCGCGAACATCGACGTCCGCGAACGGATTGATCGGCCAGCGCAACAGCGTGCCGAGGGCAGACAGCACGTGGGTCACCGAACGCATGCAGAGACTACCATTGAAGGGGCGAGCCAGGCGACGTGCATGGACGCACGGCGCACCGGCAGGTTCAACGATGGCTTCGCCAGGCACCGGCTCGCTGTCAATGGGGGCTTGGCCGCCCCGGTTGTAGCTGGCCCGATCGCATCAGAACCTGAAGGTCACATTCGGGCTCAGACCGTTGAAACGCAGCGTTTGTGCGAGTTGGCCGCGCGAGCCGTAGTGGGCGGGATACCGGTAGGTCAGGCTCATGTCGTCCCACTTCATCGCGTACCCGATGCCTGTGATCGCCTGCCACGTGAAGCTCGACGTGCCTGTGCGGGCGTCGAGATATAACGGGTGATGCAGTCAGAGCTCGAGTGCATCAATCGGCCTTGATCTCGTACCCGGAACGCTCGTTCAACGTTTCTGCAGCGCCCAGTCAGTCTTCCCTGTGCCACAAAAGACAGGATGCAGGTTCATCGACTGTCCCTTTGCGGAGAGGACGACGGCAACGTGACGGCACGTCTTCTTGCCGTCACGACTTGTGTCGGACGGGGTCATCATTGCATCGATCTTCACGCTATTGCCCGTGTCCGCGTTGGTCCATTGACTGGTTTCGCCATCGCTCTTCGTGTTGAGCACGTCGGTCAGCGCTCGCTTGAGCGAATCCATATCGCGCGGCTTCACGTATGACAAGGGCGTATCGTTAAGGAAGTTGAGATTGCTGGCCGGTGCGGCAACGACATGAAGCAGGAGCGCCGCAGCAGACGCGGCGCGCGCGCAGCGCATACGAACCACACGTTCCGGGCCGAGAAATGGCATACCAGCCTCCAATAGCTGTTTCGTAAAGCCATGCTTGCTATCTGGTGACACCGGCGCGATGACGAAGACGTCTGTTTGATGCGGGAGACATGATGAGCGTGGCGACGGCGTTCGGCCTCTGCGCTCGACGCTTCGCGCCCCTTGTTGCCCAGTTTAGTTGCTGCGTATTGCCGCCGGTATGGGACTTTGGTCCCATGTAACGCAGTCCCAGGCGATGTTGACCGCAAAAAATCGCCAACGCGATTAGTCATGAATGATAGATGCATGAAAGCGTCGGACGTGAGGGCACCGTCGGGCTCCCGCCCTAACGCACGGGACGCGGCGGCTGACGCGCCGCGCGGCCAGCGCACCGAGCGGCAAGGGCTGGCGTTGACCGTGCTGTTCATCGGTGCGTTTCTCGCGCCGCTCGACTATTTCATCGTCAATCTCGCGTTGCCCGCCATTCACACCGGCTTGAACGCCACCGACGCGCAGTTGCAGCTCATCGTCTCGGCGTACGCGTCGGCGTATGCGGTGCTGTTGATCACGGGCGGGCGGCTAGGCGACCTGTTCGGCCGGCGGCGCATGTTCATGACGGGAATGGCCGGCTTTGTCGTCGCGTCGGCGCTGTGCGGCTTCGCGCCCAACGGGCACGTGCTCGTGATCGCGCGGATCGTGCAGGGCATGGCTGCGTCCGTGATGGCGCCGCAAGTGCTCGCGACCGTGCGCGCCGTCGTGCCGCTGCATCAGCAGACGCGCGTGATGGGCTTTTACGGTTTTGTGTTCGGGCTTGCGTCGATCGTCGGACAGTTGGGCGGCGGCGCGCTGATCACCTATCAGCCGTTCGGCCTCGACTGGGCGCGCCATTTTCCTGATCAACATTCCCGTTGGCTTGCTCGCGTTCGTCGGCGCATGGAAATTCGTGCCCGAGAATCAGCCGGAAAAGCACGAGGGCGTCGATCTGAGGGGCGTCGCGCTGCTGTCGCTGGTGCTGATCCTGCTGATCTACCCGATGACGCACGGCCGCGAGGCCGGTTGGCCGTGGTGGACCTTCGCGATGTTCGCGCTCGCCGTTCCTGCGTTCGCCGCGTTCGTCGCCGTCGAGCGCGGGGTCGAACGCGCCGGCGGCAGTCCCCTCGTCGATCTGCAACTGTTCCGCAATCCCGCGTTTTCGACGGGGCTCGTGCTCGCGTTCCTGTTCTATTGCAACAGCGCGTTTTTCCTCACGTACGGCATTTATCTGCAGACGGGCTTGCACTGGACGCCGTTGCAGTCCGGCATCGCGATCATGCCGTTCGCGCTCGGCTTCGTCGCCGGGCCGCTGACGTCGCCCGCCGTCGTGCGGCGCATCGGCGCTCATGTGCTGACGCCCGGATTCTCGATGCTGACCGTTGGCTTCGGCGCGACCGGCTGGGCCGCGACGCACGCGCCACTCGGCACGCTGTTCTACCTCGGGCTCGTGATCGCGGGCGTCGGGCAAGGACTCGTGTTGCCGTCGATCATGCGCATCGTGCTCGGCGAAGTCGCGCCGGCGAAAGCAGGGCTCGCGTCGGGTGTCGTCACCTCGACGCTGCAGATCGGCTCGGCATTCGGGACGGCTGCCATCAGCGGCGCGTTCTTCGGCGCCTTGTCGGCGCCCGCTTCGGCGGCGGGCTATGCGTACGCATTCCAGCGCAGCCTCGCGATCAATGCGGTGCTGATGCTGATCTGTATTGCGCTCAGCGTGACGCTGGTGCGGCATCAGCAGGTTGCGCATCGGCGCGCCGTCAAGACAGCGTGACGCGAATCAGGCTGATATTGATAGCGGTCAAATAACCGGAATGACGCAGCGCAAATGCAGCGGCTAAGGGAAAATCCCGAGCCGCTGCATTTTTGTTTTTCGATTGGGCAAAAACGCAAAGCAAAAACTTTTTCGCGATCGATTGTCATACTTTTCACGCGGCGAGTATTGCGCAATGCAACGGTTTCCGGCGTTCAGCAGTGATGCGCTTATTCACAGATGGCGCCGATTATCACGCTGGGGCTTATTTGAGTGGCGTCCGACATATGGATGTCAACATCATGACAGCGAACGACCGGGCATATTTACGTTAACGTGCATCGACCGGCCTAAACGACCTGCGTCGAAGTGCTGCGCGACAACATGCCGCCGTTGCCAGAGGGTGATCGGCGCACTAAACAAAAACGCACGAGCGTTCGCGATATTGCGCCGTTTATATTCGGTTTTTCTGAAAACGCTTCCAATAAAAATGACTTGCTGACGAAATATTCAATTGTTAATCTGGCGCCACTCTTATTAATCTGCTGGACCGCGGTGCGTTATGGCAGTGAATCTTCAGCCAGTCTAATGCTTATAACGGGGACAACCATGCTGACTGCTACTCTCGACGCATTTGATACGGCGCAAACAGCGCAAATCAACATTGGGGACGTGGTGACGCTCAAGGCGGGCGGCTCGCGTATGACTGTGACGTATGTGGGGCCGGTCGCCCAGAAAACGGGCGAATGGCTTATTTGCCAATGGTTCGACGACCACGGCGAACTGCGTCAGGAAACCTTCGCGCCCGACGAAGTATGGCGCCAGCCGCGCTCCATTCCCGCCGGCTCGGTGCAGTTGCGCAAGTTCGTCCGCGTCGTGGCGCCTTGAACGGCGTGCAACGCGGCGCACCGCGCGCGGGCGCATCCTTCCTGTACGTTCAACGTCATCTTCGCGGGCGCCGGGCATGATGTCCGGCGTCGTAATGTTAACGGCGTCCCGTATTCATTATCGCCGCGCTTGCGTGGCCATGCGCACGGCGAGACCGGCGAGCACCGTACCCATCATCCAGCGCTGAACAACGAGCCACGTCGGCTTTCGCGCGAGAAACACGGCAATCGATCCCGCCGTCATCGCGACGATCGTATTGATGGAAATGCTCAGCACGATCTGAACTGCGCCGAATATCAGCGACTGCCCGAGCACGCTGCCCTGTTGCGGGTCGATGAATTGCGGCAGCAGCGACAGATACAGCACGGCGATTTTCGGATTCAGCAGGTTCGTGACGAAACCCATCGCGAACAGCTTGCGCGGACTGTCCACGGGCAGATCTCGGACCTGGAACGGCGAGCGTCCACCCGGCTTCACGGCTTGCCACGCGAGAAACAGCAGATAGAGCGCGCCGCCAAAGCGCAGCGCGTCGTATGCGAACGGCACGGCCAGCAGCAGCGCCGTGATGCCGAACGCGGCGCAGAACATATAGAACACGAAGCCGAGCGCGACGCCGCCAAGCGAGATCAGACCGGCCGTGCGGCCCTGGCAGATCGAGCGGGAGATCAGGTAGATCATGTTCGGCCCCGGCGTGAGCGCCATGCCGAGCGCGACGAGGGCGAATGCAAGCAGATGGCTGGTGTGAGGCATTGCGTGAGCTCCGGAGAAGGGAGGGCGATCAGGGGATCGAGGCAAGGCCCAGGCGCGCGGCGGAGCGCGACGTGCGTCGCGGTTCGCGTTTCCCGGTGGTGACCCACCTCGATTGAGCGCCAGTCGCGCGAACCGTCGTATTGTTGCGCGCGATCGGCGCGCGGGCCAGAGACACCTGGCGCAGCCGCCGTCGATACACTTGAGCGCCGTCGCCTCGCGATGCGTGCCCCGCCGCGCTTTAACGCCGCAGCGGGCGGAAGAAGCGGCGGATTTCTTCGGCGAGCAGCGCGGGCTGCTCCATCGCGGCGAAGTGGCCGCCGCGCGGCATGTCGGCGAATTGCGTGAGGTTGAAAACGCGCTCGATCCACGAGCGCGGCGGCTGACTGATCTCCTTCGGAAACCGCGCGAAGCCGAGCGGCGGCGCAACACGCTGCCCCGGCTCGAAGCGCAACGGCCGCGCGCGCGTTTCCGCGTAGAGCCGCATCGACGAGCCGATCGTCTGCGTGTGCCAGTACAACGAGAGATCGGTCAGCAACTGGTCTTTCGTGAACACGCGCCCGACATCGCCGTCGCAATCGCTCCACGCGCGGAATTTCTCGACGATCCACGCCGCGAGGCCCGCAGGCGAATCGTTCAGGCCGACGGCCGCCGTCTGCGGTTTCGTCGCGTGCAGGTGCGCGTAGGCGCCCTCGGCATCGGCGAATGCCGCTTTGGACGCGAGGAAATCCTGCTCCTCCTGCGTGATGGGCGGATCATCCGGCGCGATGCACGGCGCGTACGAACTCGGCAGAAAGTTGAGGTGAATGCCTTCGACATGCTGGGCGTGGTTCGCGGCCAGCGCGATCGAGACGGCCGCGCCGAGATCGCCGCCTTGCGCGCCGAACCGCTCATAGCCGAGGCCGCGCATCAACTCGACCCACAGGTCCGCGATCGCGAAGACCGACATGCCCGGCTTGGCGGGCCGTTCGGAAAAGCCGTAGCCGGGCATCGACGGCACGACGACATCGAACGCGTCGGCCGGGTCTGCGCCGACGGACGCGGGATCGCACAGATGCGGCAGCAGGTCGACGAACTCGATGAACGAACCGGGCCAGCCATGCGTGATCACGAGCGGATACGGCCTGGGACCGAGGCCGCGCCGATGCACGAAATGCACCGCAAGTCCGCCCGCGCGCGCGACGAACTGCGGCTGCTGGTTCAGGCGCGCTTCCACGGCGCGCCAGTCGAACGTATGCACCCAATAGTCGACGAGATCGCGCAGATAGTTCAATTCGATGCCGAGCGACCACGGCTCGCTATCGAACGGATCGGGCCAGCGCGTGTGCGCAAGACGTGTCCTGAGCGCGGCGAGTTCGGCGTCGGGAATGGAAATCTGGAACGGGGTGATCTGCATCGGCGGAAATCCTTGCTGGCGGATGGGCGGCTTGCTGGTAGAGGGGCGGCATGCTTGCGCGTGGGGTGCGGCCCTTAGGCGTCATTTCGGCGGACGCTCGCGCGATGCGCGCAGGTTCACGCGTTCGCTGAGCATCGTCGTGAACGAACGCATGCTGATGACGCGCCGCGAACGGACCACTTCGCCTTCCAGGTTCACGGGGGGATTCGGCTGAAACGCCCAGTACAGCGCGACCAGCCAGCCGAATACCGTCCACCCCATGCACGCGTTGAACAGCGCGATGGTCAGCACGTCATGGCGCTTGCGCCGGTCGGCGATGATGGACGGAAGAAAGTACAGCGCCAGCGCGGCGACGGCCGCGACGCCTTGAACCATCATGTCGCTGTTCATCGGGAGCCTCCGCAAGGCGCGGTTGATAATCCTTTCATTGTCGCGCGATCAGTCGCCTCGCGCTTGCGCCGTCGAAGGCCGATTACAAGCGAGGCGTAGGCGCCGTCTCGCCATGCCCAATGCGCCCCGGATGAATTCGGCAACGCCGCCCATAGGGTCTATCATGTGCGTTTCGACTGCACCGGATAGGGCCATCATGATCTCCGACGATACCCAGCACGCTAACCAGCTGAATCACGACACACTGCGCGAATTCGTCGATCGCAAGTGGAACGATGAGATCGTGCCGGCATTGACCGACTACATCGCCGTGCCCGCGAAGAGCCCGGCGTTCGACGCCGATTGGGAAAAGCATGGCTACATCGAGCGCGTGATCACGGAAGCTGCGAAGTGGGCCGAGCAGCAGCCCGTGCGCGGCCTGAAGCTCGAAATCGTCCGCTTGCCGGGCCGCACGCCCGTGATCTTCTTCGAGTCGCCCGCCACGCGCTCGGGCAGCACGGAAACCATCGTGCTGTACGGCCATCTCGACAAGCAGCCGGAGTTCGACGGCTGGCGCAACGACCTCGGTCCGTGGACGCCCAAGCTCGAAGACGGCAAGCTCTACGGCCGCGGCGGCGCCGATGACGGCTACGCGATCTACGCAAGCGTCACGGCGCTCGCGGCGCTCGACGCGCAAGGCATCGAACGGCCGCGCTGCGTCGGTCTGATTGAAACCTGCGAAGAGTCGGGCAGCTACGATCTGCTGCCGTACGTCGACGCATTGCGCGATCGTCTCGGCAAGGTCGGACTCGTCGTGTGTCTGGATTCGGGCGCGGGCAATTACGATCAGTTGTGGCTGACCACGTCGCTGCGCGGGCTCGTCTCGGGCGACCTCGAAGTGCAGGTGCTCGATGAAGGTATCCACTCGGGCGGCTACGGCGGCATTGCGCCGTCGAGCTTCCGCATCATGCGGCAACTGTTCGCGCGTCTCGAAGACGCCGCCGACGGCACGCTGCTGCCGAAGGGCTTCCATTGCCCGATCCCGCTCGATCGTCTGGATGAAGCGGAAGCGACCGCGAAGATTCTCGGTGACGACGTGTGGAAGAAGCTGCCGTGGGCTTGCGGCCAGGACGGCGGCCCCGTGCTGCCGACCACCACCGATCCGCAGGAAGCGCTGCTCAATTCGACGTGGCGTCCGTCGCTGTCGGTGACGGGCGCGGCGGGCTTGCCGTCGCTCGCCGACGCGGGCAACGTGCTGCGTCCGCGCACCGCGTTCAAGCTGTCGCTGCGCCTGCCGCCGCTTGTCGATGCGGAAACGGCCGTGCAGCAACTGAAGTCGCTGCTCGAATTCGATCCGCCGTACAACGCGAAGGTCACGTTCAAGCCGGATGAGGGCGCCGCGACGGGCTGGAACGCGCCGGAACTGGCGCCGTGGCTCGGCAGCGCGCTGAACGACGCGTCGCGCCAGCACTTCGGCGCGGACGTCGCGTTCATCGGGCAGGGCGGCACGATCCCGTTGATGAACGTGCTGAAAGCGGGCTTCCCGACTTCGCAGTTCATGGTCTGCGGCGTGCTTGGACCCAAGTCGAACGCGCACGGACCGAACGAGTTCCTGCATGTGCCGTACGGCAAGAAGCTGACGGCATCCGTCGCGCAGGTGATCGCCGCGGCGCCTTGATGCCTGCGTGCCCGTGCCGCGCCTGAGTCCATCGCGCGGGAGCGTCGCCAGGACGGTCCCGCGCTTCACGCTTCTTCCTTGACGAGCCACGCATCGAATGAACGACACGCCCGCTGCCCCGAAATCCGTTCCCCGCATCCCCGCCGATCAACTGCACGAATATGTCCGCGCCATATGGGAGCAGGCGGGCAGTTCGCCGCGCGAAGCCCAGCTCGTCGCCGATCACCTTGTGACGGCGAGTCTCACGGGGCATGACTCGCATGGTGTCGGCATGATCCCGCGTTATGTCGCATCGTTGCGCGAACACGAACTGAAGCTCAATGCGCACGCGAGCGTCGTGAAGGATGTCGGCGCCGTGCTGACGCTCGACGGCGGCAAGGGCTTCGGGCAGGTCGTCGCCTACGAGGCGATGGAACAGGGCATCGAGCGCGCGAGAAAACTCGGCGTGTGCGCCGTCGCGCTGCGCAATGCGCATCACATCGGCCGCATCGGCCATTGGGCAGAACAGTGCGCGAAGGCGGGCTTCGTGTCGTTTCACTTCGTCAACGTGGCGGGTGATCCCCTCGTTGCGCCGTTCGGCGGAGCGGACCGCCGCATCGGCACCAATCCGTTTTGCGCGGCGTTCCCGCGCGAAGGCAAGGCGCCGCTCGTGCTCGACTTCGCGACGAGCGCCGTCGCCTATGGCAAGACACGCGTCGCATACAACCAGGGCAAGCCGGTGCCGCCCGGTGCGCTGATCGATCACGAAGGCAAGCCGACCGTCGATCCCAAGGTGATGATGGAGCCGCCGTTCGGCGCGCTGATGCCAGTGGGCGGACAGGCGGGCGGCCACAAGGGTTTCGGGCTCGCGGCGATGTGCGAGATTTTCGGCGGCGCGCTCTCGGGCGGCTATACGACGCACGAGGACACGCTGCAAAAAACCAGCGCGATCGTCAACTGCATGTTGTCGGTAATCATCGATCCCGCCGCCTTCGACGCGCCCGATGCGCAAGCCGAGGCCGACGCGTTCGTCGAATGGGTCAAAGCGTCGCCGCTCGCGGCGGGCGCCGAACGCATCTACGCGCCGGGCGAACCGGAACGCGCGACGCGCGCCCAGCGCGAGGCGAACGGCGTTCCCGTCGATCCCGAAACGTGGCGCCAGATCCGCGAAGCGGCACTCGCGGCGGGTCTGTCGCTGGAGCGAACGGACAGCTGGGCCGCGCGCCTGAAATAACACGTCCTTCCGGCAACCTCTGCGGCCAGCGACGGCTTGCCGTCGCCACACAATGCAACGGGCAAGCCGTTGCATGCGCATCGACATGTGCGCGTCGGACGGTCGGAACACGCGTCAATCGAGCCGCTTCAAACGCTGGCGCGCCGTTCAAAAAACGGCCATGCCGATTTTCGCCACTTAACACCCTGAATTCACAAAAAATGCAATCCGAATATCTTTCGATTGCATGAAAGGGTGGTCATCCCATTCCTTCGAATTAAAAGAAATATTCTAATTGCCGCTTTACGCTCCATTCGAGAGCGGTCGCGAACGTGCGTTTGAACATTTATTCCAGAACGCAATCGTTTGCGAGAATGGCTCTGGTCAAGAGGCCCGCCCAGTGGGCGTCCGATTACTTATGACGAACTGCATGGTTCTGTTCGTTTGCCCGCCCCTGCGGATTCTGGTCTGTTTTAGGCTCGCAATGCTTCACCCGTTGTTCAACTCTAAAAGGACCGTTCAAAATGAATCTGCAAAACCATCACGCCTGCCGTCCGTTCCTCGAAGCTGGCAAACTGTCGCAAATCTCCGCTTATTACGAAGAAGAGCGCAACATTATGTGGATGATGTTGCGCGCACAACCGCGTCCGTGTTTCAACCTCGAACTGGTGCATGACATTCTCGAACTCGCGCGGGCCGCGCGCGATTCCGGCGTGCGCATCGATTTCTGGGTGACGGGCTCCATCATTCCGACCATGTTCAACGTCGGCGGCGACCTGAATTTCTTCGCCGACGCGATTCGCGGGGGCCGCCGCCAGGAGCTGATGGCGTACGCGCGCGCCTGCGTCGATTGTGTGCATGCGGCGGCGCGGGGATTCGATACGGGCGCGATTTCGATTGCGATGGTGGAGGGCACGGCGCTCGGCGGCGGTTTCGAAGCGGCGCTCGCGCATCATTTCGTGCTCGCGCAGACAGACGCGCGGATGGGTTTTCCGGAGATCGCGTTCAACCTGTTCCCCGGCATGGGCGGCTACTCGCTGGTGGCGCGCAAGGCGGGCATGCGTCTCGCGGAAGAGTTGATCGGCGGCGGCGAGTCGCACACGGCCGAGTGGTACGAAAGCCGTGGTCTCGTCGACCAGTTGTTCGAGCCAGGCGAGGCGTACATCGCAACGCGTACCTTCATCGACACGCTGCGTCCCAAGCTCAACGGCATCCGCGCGATGGTGCGCGCGCGCCAGCGGGTGCTGCAATTGTCGCGCGCCGAACTGATGGAGATTACGGAAGACTGGGTGCAGGCCGCGTTCACGATCGAGGAGAAAGACCTCGCGTTCATGGAACGGCTCGTGATGCTGCAGAACCGCCGCGCGAACAACCTGCGTCCCGCTGCGATGAATGTTGCGTAAGCAAGGTCTGGCCGTAGACAGGCTGGCAGAACGCCTCCGCGCATGGCAGCACACGCGCTCCGTTTGCACCCGTCAACCCATGACCAACCTGATCGACGCAATCTTTAATGCAGTGAGCAGGCAGTGAACAGGCAACACGCAGCATGCAACACCAGGTAGCCGAAGTAACCGACGTCAAATCCGCGCGGCACGGGCAGCCGCCAGGCAGGAGATCCTTACGGTCGAGCGAACTTTTCGGGGGGGGTCAGGCGATCAGCCGGATCTTCTGCCTGTCATGCAGCCAGCGCTCGAAATCGGCGGCGGGCATCGGCTTGCCGTAAAGAAACCCCTGGACGTACTCGACGCCCAATCCCTTCATGAACAGTTCTTCCTGTTCCGTCTCGATCCCTTCCGCGACCACCTTCAGCTGCAGCGCCTGCGCGACGGCCACCATCGAGCGCACCAGCGCCTGAGCTTTTCGGTCCGCGTTGATGGAGCTCACGAAGCTGCGGTCCAGCTTGATCACGTCGAGCGGAATGCGCCCGAGCTGCGACAGCGACGAATAACCCGTGCCGAAATCGTCCAGATGAACCTGCGCGCCAAGCTCGCGGAATTGCGTGATGACGTCGATGGCGGCCGCTTCGTCTTCGATCAGGCAGCTTTCCGTCAGTTCGACGTCGAGCAGGCAAGGGTCGAGTTGCGCGCGCTCCAGCGCCTCGCTGAAATGCGACACGATCGCCGTATCCACCAGCTGCCGCGCCGATACGTTGATCGCGACGCGCAGCGACAGTCCGCGCGCCCTCCATTGCGCGGCCTGTTCGGCCGCCGTCTGCATGACCCAGCGGCCGAGCGGCCCAATGAGCCCCGATTCCTCCGCATAGCGGATGAACGCGGCGGGCATGATCTGACCGCGCTCCGGCGAGTTCCAGCGCACCAGCGCCTCGACGCCGTAGACGGTGCCCGTCGCGAGCGAGATCTTGGGCTGATAGTGCAGTGTCAGCTGGCCCTCTTCGAGCCCGCGCCGCAGGTTCGTGTCGAGCCACATGTATTCGGCGACCTTGCGGTTCATTTCGGGCGAGAACACGCGATAGGTGCGCTTGCCATCGTCCTTCGCGACGTACATCGCCGTGTCGGCGCTGCGGATCAGCGCTTCGAGGCTGTCACCGTGCTCGGGGAACATCGCGATGCCGATGGAGCAGCCTGTGTACACCTCGACGAGGCCGAGGCTGAACGGCGTGCGCAGGCGCTCCAGAATGCGCTGCGCCATCGCTTCCATCGACGCGACGGAGGCGACGGGCGACAGCACGATGAACTCGTCGCCGCCCAGGCGCGCGAGCGTGTCGTCCGCGCCGAGGCACTCGCGCACCGCCGACGACACATCCTGGATCAGCCGGTCGCCGAACACGTGGCCGTAGTGGTCGTTGACCTTCTTGAAGTTGTCGAGATCGAGAAACAGAATGCCGACGGATTCGCCCGCCGCCGCGCCGGCGATCGCCGTGCGCGTGCGGTCGTGGATCGCGTTGCGATTGGGCAGGCCCGTGAGCGAATCCGTGTTCGCCAGTTCGGACAGGCGTTCCTGCGCGCGGCGTTCTTCGGTGATGTCGGTGCCCGAGCAGATCAGGAACTGCTCGTCGACGCCGCTGCCGCTCATCACGAACTTGTTGCGAAACAGAAAGAGCCGCTCGCCGTGCACAGTGCGCACGCGGCGCTCGACTTCATACGCGATGCCGCGATTGAAAAAACCCGAAATGTTCTGGCTCGATGCCGCGCCCGCTTCCGACGACATGAAGAGCGCCCACACGCTGCGCCCGACCACGTCTTCTTCCTTCATGCCCGTGAGTTCTTCGGCGAGGCGATTGAAGCGCTGGATGCGGCCGTTCTTGTCGACGATGACCACGACGGAATTGACTTCCGACACGACCTGTTCGGCGAACGACAGCCCATGCACGAGATCGCGCGCGACGGATTCCGTATCTTCGAACGCCGACGCCGTGCCCGCCCACGTGCTGCTGTTGAGTTTCTTGCCGACGAGATGCAGCCGCAAGGGCTCGCCGAACAGGCGCACGTCCATGGTGAGGTGCGACGTGACACCCGTCAGGCGGCGGATCTGCGCGGCTTGCGCGCCCGACAGCGCGATGGCGACGGTTGCCGCATCGTCTTCCGTTTCAGGCGTGAGTTCGAGCGCGTTGCTGTCGCTCGACAGGCGCCAGCACGGGCTGCTCGTTCCGAATCGCGCGAAAAGCACCTGATCGTGTTGGTCGTCGTTCATGAGGGGTCCCCGGGCAGAAACGTTGCCTCCAGTCGAGCTCTGAATACGAGTACAGCACGCGGGCGGCGAAAGTCTTATTGACTGACGGGCTTCATTGTAACGAAGCGGCCGGAGGTCCGGCTCCGTTTCTATTAACGACCTTAGAAAAGGCTTTCTTTAATCAGAATGCATCGAAAAAGTGACGTTTTTTGGGAATCGGTTTCGCAAACGTTCGCGTCCGATTGCCGAAGCAAATCATTCAGCCGCCGTTCCAGTTTCAGCCGGTTTATCGCGCGACGGCATTCGCCGAACGTTCGTGCCGCTCGCACGTCGAGCATCTTCAAGAGCGGCGTAGTCGCCGACGCGCGGCCTCGATCTCGTTGCGTCGACATGTTTCGTGCTGCTTGCCGGTTTGGCGCACGACGACGTGCGCGTCGCCGTGCCGCTCATTAATCTCGATATGCCGGGCGCGCGGCAACGTTGCGCGCTCAATAACGGCGCGCGAGCCGCATGCGCATCTGCTGTTTTGCTTCGCCGTCGGCGTCGTCGGGCAGATTGAATTCGCCCGACACGAGCGACGCAACGGGCACGCCATCGCGATACAGCACACGGTTGCCCGCTACGGCAGGCACCTTGGCGCCCGGCAGCAAGGTGCCGACGAGATTCAGCGGATCGCTGCCCGCGACGCACACATAGCTGCCGTCGTTTGCATGACGGCGCATGTCGCGCAGCAGAGGAATTGCCTCGGGCAGCGCGAACTGCTCGCCCGCGAGGCCGTTGACGAACCGCCCGCCGCGCACCTGGCCGCGCGCTTCGAGCCGCTGGTACACGCGCAGCAGATCGCGCCACGGCGGCAGCCACTCCGCTTCGCGTTCGAGCAGCCGCCAGAACACGACACCATAGCGGCGCAGCAGCGCCATCGCCACATGCTCGAGCACGTCCGGCGCGAACGCAGGCGAGCGGCGCGAGGGCGGCGCTGCCGTTGGTTCGTCGGGCGCCGCGAGCGGCTTGCGCCTGAGCAGCGCCCAGCGGCCGGCATCGTCCATGCCCCCGATCAGCGCCCCCGCGCCGCGCGGACGGCGGCTCGGAAAATACGACGCGTTGCGTTTCGCGACGGGTTTGAGCAGCGCGCGCAAGCCGGCGAAGCTATCCGAATTGACGAGTCCCGCCGCGACCAGTTCACCGAGTGCATTTTCGAGTTCGACGCGCAGCAGATGAACATCGCCCGATAGCTCGTCGAAGAACATCGCGCCATGCTGCGTCAGCGCATCGAACACCATCTGCGCTTTCGGCGACAGCTCCGGCTGCTTCGACATATCGAGCAATGCGCTCCACATGGGCAGCGCGCGGCGCGGCAGCAGCACGATGGGCGTACTGCGCACCGGGCCGCTCGCACCGCGCGCTCGCTCCGTGAGACGCGTCCAGACGATCTTTCCCGCGCGGCACAACGCGTCGAGCGCCGTGATCGAGTAG
The DNA here is from genome assembly GCF_037126505.1 of Paraburkholderia bengalensis. NCBI lineage: Bacteria > Pseudomonadati > Pseudomonadota > Betaproteobacteria > Burkholderiales > Burkholderiaceae > Paraburkholderia > Paraburkholderia bengalensis. The sequence continues at coordinate 27,574 of NZ_JACFYJ010000036.1, read as the reverse complement.
TCCTTTAAACGCGCGGGCAGGATGTCCTCTTCCCAGGCGCTCGCCGCTGCCTGAAAACCTTCCAGCTGATCGAGCACGGCGGCGAGCGCGTCGCGTCCTTCGCCGCGCGTGTCCGGCGTCAGGCGTTGCCACGCGAACAGAAAGCGCATGAAATCGTGCCGCTCGACGGGCTCGATCTCGCGCCGCAAACGCCGCACCGTATAGCGATGAATTCGCGCGAGCAGATGCCGCTCGCACCATTCCTCGCTGGCGGCGCCCGGCGTGAAGCGGCCGCGCATCACGTAGCCTTGCGTTTCGAGCAGTGTCAGCGCCTGCGCGACGACGGAAGCGGGCAGTGCAAGCGCGCGCGCAATCGCGGCAAGCGGCAGCGGCCCGAAACCCGTGAGACGCGCGCGCACCACATCGACGAGCGCGTCGTCTTCCGTCCACGTTTCGTCGAAGCCTTTGGGCGCGCGGACCGCCGGTGCGATCTGCGCATGCGGATAGATCGCGCGCAGACAGTTCAGGCGCTCGGCGGGCAGCCACAGCGCGTCGTGATGCGCGATCTGCATGCGCGTGGCGTGTCCTGTGCGCGCGAGTTGGGCGAGCCACGTCATCCAGCCTTCGTTGCGCTGCGCTTCGCTTTCCGCGATGCACGCGAGGCCCATCAGCGCTTCGTGCATTTCATCGCTGTCGCGCGCTTGCGGCCACGCTTCTTCGCCGACGCTCGCAATCGCGTCGGCATCGAGCGCGCCCAGATCGTCGGCGGATTCGGGGGCGCTCGTGTAGCGGCGATTCAGCACGGCCTGCGTGCGTCGCTCTTCGATGGGCGCATCGTCGAGATACGCGTAAGGCTTGGCCGTCAGAATCTCCGCGGCGAGCGGCGAGGGCGCGGGCAGGTCGCGGCTCACGAGCGCGATCGTGCCGCTTTCGATCCGCCGCAGCAGCGCGAGCCAGGCGTCGGTGTCCATCGCTTCGTGCAGACAGTCGTCGATGGTCTGATCGACGATGGGATGACGCGGCACCTCACGTTCGCCCGCGATGTTTTCGAGGCACGCGGCCTGATCGGGAAACACGGTGGCGAGCAGATCGTCGCGCAGATAGCGCTGCAGTTGCGGCGCGGTTTTACGTCCGCCCGTGTAGCGCGGCAGCGCCAGCGCCGTGGTCGCGTTCCAGCGCCAGCGCACGCCGAAGAGGGGCGCGTCGAGCAGCGCCTGGATCAGCACGTGCTCGGCCGTCGCCGTGCGCAGATAGCGCCACACTTCGTCGAGCGCGAAGCTGTGCGCGCCCGTCAGCGACAGCACGATGGCATCTTCCGTCGCGGCCGCCTGCAGTTCGAAATTGAATGTGCGGCAAAAGCGCTTGCGCAGCGCGAGCCCCCACGCGCGATTCACGCGGCTGCCGTACGGCGTGTGAATGACGAGTTGCGTGCCGCCCGATTCGTCGAAAAAGCGCTCCATCACGAGCGTGTCCTGCGTGGGCAGCGCGCCGAGCACCTGACGCGCCCGCGCAAGATATTCGACGATCTGCCGCGCGGCCGGCTCGCTCAGGCCGATTTCGTCGACGAGCCACGCGATCGCAGGTTCGAGATCGAGCGTGACGGACGTGTTGCGATCGACGAGTGTCGCGACGGCGTCTTGCGTGTCGTTTGATACGTCGGCGGCGGGCGATGCATGCGTCAGGGTGCCGGCATCCGCGAGGCGCCGCTCGATCTCCGTGCGCAGCCGCGCCACGCCCGCCGACAGTTCGTCGCTGCGTCCAGGCGCTTCGCCGAGCCAGAATGGGATGTTCGGCGGCTGTCCTTGCGCATCCTCGACACGCACGCGTCCGCTTTCCACACGCATGATCCGGTACGACGCATTGCCGAGCTGGAACACGTCGCCCGCGAGGCTTTCGACGGCGAAGTCTTCGTTGACGGTGCCGATGTTGAGCCCTTGCGGTTCGAGAATCACCGCATAGTCGGCGTTTTCGGGAATCGTGCCGCCCGAGGTCACGGCATAGAGCTTCGCGCCGCGGCGCCCGCGCAACGTGCCGTTAACGGCGTCGCGATGCACGTACGCGGCGCGCGGCCCGTGACGGCTCGTGTAGCCTTCCGCGAGCATGCGCAGCACGGCGTCGAATTGCTCGCGCTCAAGCGTCGCATACGGCGCGGCGTGGCGGAACGTGTCGAACAGCGCGTCCTCGCTCCACTCGGCATTGCAGACTTCGGCGACGATCTCGCGCAGCACGTCGAGCGGCGCGCGCGGAATGTGCAGCCGGTCCAGTTCGCCGCGCCGCACGCATCGAGCAGCGCGCGCATTCGATCAGGTCGTCGCGCGAAGCAGGGAAGAGCCGCCCCTTCGGCATGCCGCCCACATGGTGCCCCGAGCGCCCGACGCGTTGCAGAAACGGCGCAATGGCGCGCGGCGAGCCCATCTGGCAGACGAGATCGACGTCGCCGATATCGATGCCCAGTTCCAGCGAAGCCGTGGCGATCAGCACGCGCAACTCGCCGCGTTTCAGGCGCTGCTCGGCGTCGAAACGATGTTCCTTAGCAAGACTGCCGTGATGCGCGGCGACGGCTTCCCTGCCGAGCCGCTCCGTCAGATGCCGCGCGACGCGCTCGGCCATGCGGCGCGTGTTGACGAACACCAGCGTCGTGCGATGTTGCGCGACGAGTTCCGCGAGCCGGTTGTAGACGAGTTCCCACGCTTCGTTCGACATCACCGCTTCGAGCGGCACGGGCGGCATGTCGAGCGCGAGATCGCGCTCGCGCACGTGGCCGACATCGACGATCGCGCAATCGGCGGGCTTCGTATCGTCGGGGCTCGATCCGCCGACCAGAAAGCGCGCGACGGCGTCGACGGGCTTTTGCGTCGCCGACAGGCCGATGCGCGGCAGGCGCTTGCCGCACAACGCGTCGAGCCGTTCCAGCGACAGCGCCAGATGACTGCCGCGCTTGCTGCCCGCCATCGCATGAATTTCGTCGACGATCACCGTGCGCACCGTCGAGAGCATCTTGCGGCCCGATTCCGAGCCGAGCAGCACGTACAGCGATTCGGGCGTCGTGACGAGGATGTGCGGCGCGTGCTTTTTCATCGCGGCGCGTTCCTGCTGCGTCGTGTCGCCCGTGCGCACGGCAGTGCGGATCTCGGGCACGGGCAGGCCGCGCGCGGCCAGCTCGCTGGCGATGCCGGCGAGCGGCGTCTGCAGGTTGATGCGGATGTCGTTCGACAGCGCCTTCAGCGGCGACACGTAGACCACGAGCGTCTCGTCGGGCAGCGCGCCGTTGTGCGCGAGCCCGTCGCGCACCAGTTCGTCGAGCGCGGCGAGAAAGGCGGTAAGTGTCTTGCCGGAGCCCGTCGGCGCGGCGACGAGCGTATGCCGGCCGCTGCGGATCAGCGGCCATGCGGCGGCCTGCGCGTCGGTGGGCGCGGCGAACGTGTTGCGAAACCAGCCCGCGACAGCCGGATGAAAGGCGGCCAGCGGGGCGGCGTGCCCGCAGGCAGGAGAGGCGGAAGTCATGACGTCGAAGATGGGGGCGGCGCGCTGGATATCCAGTGCTTGTCGCAGTGATGCCCGGGAGCCCGGCGCGTTGCCGTTGAACGTTAGACCTGTGCAGTCTCGCAGGTTTCGCGCGGCAGCGCTGGCGTCTGCGTTGCGTTCGACGTCGCATTCGACATTGCGCGCCGCCAGGCCGTCCATAACGCAACTACCGGTCTGACATAGCCAGCCACCACAGCAGCGGCCAGCCGCCATCGAATGTCGGCAGCGCGAGGGTCCATTTTTGACCGCGATATCCGGCCCGGCAACGACGCGGGGCGGCGGGCTGTCCCGTTTGCTGGACAACGCAGCGTGCCTTGCTGCGCGGCCGCTTCGACAGCGTTTTGCGGCGATGGCAAGGCGTCAGCAGCATCGCGATGCTGCGAGTATCCTCATCGGCTGAAAACCGATTCATCACCCACGTGGAGTCTCGAACCATGCGATATAACCAGCTTGGGCGTACTGGCGTTTTTGTTTCGGAACTGTGCCTCGGCACGATGACGTTCGGCGGCACGGGCGGCATCTGGCAGCACATCGGCGATCTGCAGCAGAACGACGCCGAACGTCTGATCGGCCGGGCGATCGACGCGGGCATCAACTTTATCGACACGGCCGACGTCTATTCGGCGGGTCTCTCCGAGCAGATCACCGGCCAGGCGCTGAAGAACCTGAAGGTGCCGCGCGACAGCGTCGTCGTCGCGACGAAGGTGTTCGGGCAGACGGGCGATTTCGCGAACGCGCGCGGCGCGTCGCGCTACCACATCATGGACGGGATCAAGGCGAGCCTGCAGCGCTTGCAGCTCGATCACGTGGACCTGTATCAGATCCACGGCTTCGATCCCGTCACTCCCATCGAAGAAACGCTGCGCGCGCTCGACACGCTCGTGCAGCACGGCCACGTGCGCTATCTCGGCGTGTCGAACTGGGCGGCCTGGCAGATCGCGAAAGCGCTCGGTATTTCGGAGCGTCTGGGCCTCGCGCGCTTCGACACGCTGCAGGCGTACTACACGATCGCGGGCCGCGACCTCGAACGTGAACTGGTGCCGATGCTGCGAAGCGAAGGACTCGGGCTGATGGTATGGAGCCCGCTCGCAGGCGGCCTGTTGAGCGGCAAATACGGGCGCGATTCGCAGGGCGAAGCGGGCAGCCGTCGCACGACGTTTGACTTTCCGCCCGTGAACCGCGACCGCGCGTTCGATTGCGTCGATGCGATGCGTGTCATTGCCGACACGAAGGGCGTGTCCGTCGCGCAGATTGCACTTGCGTGGCTGCTGCATCAGCGCTCCGTGATGAGCGTGATCGTCGGCGCGAAGCGGGTCGAGCAGCTCGACGACAACATCGCCGCGACCACGGTCGAACTGAATGCGCAAGAGCTCGCGACGCTCGACGAAGTGAGCCGTCTGCCATCCGAGTACCCGGGATGGATGCTGGAGCGCCAGGGCGATCCGCGCCGGCAGCAGATCGCGCAGGCGCGGTTTGCGGGCGAGAAGCTCAACGGTTGATGGCGAGGCGCGGCGCAGCGGCCTGCGCCGCGTCGGGTGATTCGCGCATCGCACATGACATACCTGCGCCGGTGCATGCAAGCCGGTGCGAAAGCGAATGAAGCGCTGTAGGGGCGTTCAGTGCCGACCAGGCGGTTCCGCACGGCGAACGCGGCGATACCAGTTCATCAACGGCGTAGCCGTCACGCCGTGCACGACCACTGACGAGGTGACGACGGCAAGCGTCAACGGGATGAGCGCGAGTATGTCCTGCGCGTCACGGCCTTGCGTGGCTTGCAGCGCTAACGCAAGGTAGTAGAAAGATCCGATGCCGCGAATGCCGAACCAGCTCATCAGTCTGCGCTGCGCATGCGACGCGCTCGACCCGATCAGCGATGCTTCGACGGCCAAAGGCCGCACCATGAAGAACAGTGCCGCGATCAGGATGGCACTGTGCCACGTAAACAGCGATGCGCCCGACGTGGAGAGCACATTGCCGACGATCACCATCACCACCACTTCGGCAATGCGCTCGAGTTCGATCGTGAAGCCGAGTACGGATTCCGCCATGTAGGCATGCGCCTTTTGCGGATCGGAGGCCGTCGCGACGACGTCTTCGGAATCGACTGTGCCGATCGCTTCGCGCGGCGAGCGCTCGCCGCTCGCGCGATGCTCGACGCGCCGCATCGCGACGCCCGCCGCGAACACAGCGACGAAACCGTTGCAATACGCAAGCTGTGCCACGCCATAGGCGAGCGCGATCAAGCCTAGCGCGAAAAAGCCTTCCAGCCCGAGGGCCTGCGCGTGGCGCGTGCGCAGCCACGCCACCGACCATGTCGTGATCCATCCGAGTCCGCCGCCGAGCACGAGGCCGCCCGCGACGCCCGCGGCGCCTTCGAACGCGAGGCGCCACCCGCTTACGGCATGCGCGCCGGCCGCGCCCGACGCGCACCACGCGAGACCGAGCATCGCAAACGGGAGCGCAATGCCGTCGTTCAGTCCGCCTTCGCCCGATAGCGAGAAGCGCAGCAGATCCACGTCGTCGGAATCCTGCACCTGCACGTCGTGCGCGAGCACGGGGTCGGTCGGCGCGAGAATCGCGGCGAGCAGCAGCGACGGTCCCCACCCAAGGCCCAGCAGCAGCACACCGACGAGCGTGAGCAGCGGTATCGTCAGCAGCATCGCGACGAAACCGAGCCGCAGCGGCAGCCACCACATCGGCGCGACGAGCGGCAAGCGCAGGCGCAGCCCGATCGCGAACAGCGAAACGAGCAGCGCGACTTCCGTGATGGCGCGCAGAATACCCGCGTCGCGCACGAGGTCGAGTTGCAGCAGCGCAAGACCCGACGGGCCGAGCGCATAGCCGATTGCGAGGTAGAGCATCGCCGCCGACAACGGCAGGCGTTTGAATGACGTCGCGGCGATGCCCATGAAAATCAGCACGCCGCCGACGATCAGATACCACCAGACAGTTTCTTCATGCATCGGGACATGTATGCGTTCGCATGGCGCGCATCATGGTTCGCGGCCGAACGCTTCGCGCAGCTTGCGCTTGGCTTGCTGGAGCGTGCTTTTGCGTGTTTTTGGCAGGTTGCGGCCCGCGCGGTTGATATAGAAGTTGAGCATCGACATCGCCGACTGGAACGGCGTGCCCTTGCGCCGCTTGCTGCGCGTCGACGAGCGTTTCAACGACTGCGCGATTTCGTCGGCGGTGCCCGTCTTGAAGATGTCTTTCTCGATGTCCATCGCGTCACTGGTTTCCATCACGTGATGCGACCAGTACTTCGCGTTCGCGTTGGACCCCGATGCTGCCGATCGTTGACGATGCGCAGCCGCCGCATGCGTGTGACGCTGACGCGCCGGACGGCCGCTCTTCGCGCGCGTGGACGCGTGCGCCGTGGTCTTTCTCGGTTGCGATGTTCCGCTGCGTTTTTGCGGGCGGCCCTGCTTGCTGCGGGTAGCCATATTGGTCCCCATGACGGCAGCCGCCCGCTGTGCCGGCCGCTGTGCCGGCATCAGGTAGCGAGCGGACAAAAAAGGATAGCGTCGTGCGCGTGCAGCGCGCTACAGCTTGACGCCGCCTGCTTCGGGCGCGTCGGACGAGCCTGCGGGAACGTCGCCGACGCCGAACGCGTCACGGGCTCCGCTGCCCCAATAGGGCTCGCGTCCGTAGTATTGATGAATCGATGTGGCCCACGTCGCATCGGCCATCGACGGCCAGTGGTCCTTGTCGAAGCCGGGCGCATTCTCCACGCTTTCGGCGGGCATATCGAGCACGAAGCACTCGCGGTCGACATCGAGCGTGAGCGCGCTCCACGGGATCGCGAGCAGCTTGTCGCCGATGCCGAGCAGTCCGCCGCTCGACAACACCGCATATGCGATGCGGCCTGAACGCACGTCCAGCATGATGTCCTTGATCTTGCCGACGTCGTGCCCGTCGGCGCTGATGACCTTGTTGCCGTCAAGCGTATCGGCGGCCATCACTTCCGGGCCCGGGCCCGCGTGCGTGCCACCGCTTGCGCCGACGATGTCCGCGCCGCCTGTCTGCTTTTGCAACGTCATGGTGGTTCTCCCTTTTTGTCTTGCTGTTTGCGAGTATTACCCGAGTGCTGCTAGTACCGTCGCGCGCGGCCTTCACCGCGCGTGTCGCCGTACGCTATATCTGTCGCGGCGAACGCCAGTCGAGCAACTGCCGTTCCCTGTCCGCCGCGCGTCCTCAGCCGTCCTCGCCCACTTCGGCGGGGTCGGGCAAATCGGGCAATTCCTTTGTGGTGTCGGGCGGTTCGGGTTCGCCGCGCGGCGCGTCGTCCGGGCGGGGCGTGGAAGTGTTGCCGGTGTTGTCGCTGCTAGTCATCGTATGGCTCCTGTACTGGCCGTGATGGGTCATGACAGAAGCGCTGCACGTGGCGTGCCACGCGGCACGCCAGCCGAACTGATGCAGTGCAAACAGGCGGCGAGCGTGCGCGAACTCAGGGGCGCGCAGCGATTTCGTCGAGATGTTCGAGCAGATCGTGAGGATCTTCATAGACGCGCAGCGCGCCCGCGCGTTCGAGTTCTTCCTGGCCGTAGCCGCCCGACAGCAGGCCCACCCCCAGCGCGCGGCAGCGGCGCGCCGCCAGCATGTCCCAGATGCTGTCGCCGACCACGACGGCGTGCTCGATGGGTACCTTCAACCGGTGCGCCGCCGCGACGAACAGATCGGGGTCGGGCTTCGCGTACTTGACGTCGTCGCGGGTGACGACGACGGTTTGCGACGGATCGACGCCGAGCGCTTCGAGATTCACGGCGGCTGTCTCCATCCGGCCGCTGGTCGCGATTGCCCAAGGCGTGCCGCTTTCCGTCAGCGCGGCCAGCAAGGCTTGCGCGCCGGGCAGCGGCCGCACTTTTGCGTGCAGCCGCTTGTAGGCGCGGGCATGCGCGTGACGCAATCGCTCGACGCGTTCTACGCTCATGTCGCCGCCCGTTTCGCGCAGCAGCTGGTGCGTGAACAGTCCGCCGCTCATGCCGATCTTGCGATGGATGCGCCATACGGAAAGCTCGATGCCTTCTTCGTCCAGTGCCTCCTTCCAGGCGAGCACGTGCTGATACACGCTATCGACGAGCGTGCCATCGAGGTCGAACAGAAATGAGGTCGAAATGCGCATGAAGTGTTCTCCTTCGTTTGAATGGCAATCAGTTGAATACCAATGCGTTGCACTGCAGACAAAAGGTCGTGTCGTCGCGTCGCGCAACTGCGTCGTGCTGCGCCATGGCTTCATATTGCGCCATTTATCGCGCGAAAGATTTACGTCCCGGTTGTAACTAACCGCCACGGCGCGAGCGTCGCGCATGAGCTCATGCAACGCGACGTGCGCTTGCAAGCGCCGCTGCGCTGCCGCATTCCCATTCCCGGCGACGCCCGCGCGTATGGCGCGGGGCATAGCGCTTGCTGAAACGAGAGCGACAGTGACAGGATTTTTGCGGTCGTCAGCCGCTCTCTTTTCGATCAAGGAGAAACACATGAACAATCGTAAGGCATGGATCGGCGTAGCGTTGCTCGCGTTGTCGGGTGGAGTGTTTGCACAAGGCGGCGGCGCGGGTAGCGGCGGTGGGGGATCGGCGGGCGGCGGCGGCAATGGTGCCGGCATGAGTTCGTCGGATCAGACGGGCGCCGCATCGGGCACGCATGCAGCAACGAAGATGCAGCACAAGAAAACGACGCACAGGAAGCCCGCTACCGATACCACCAACATGCCGGGTGCTGACGCCAGCAGTGACACGAAGGGGCAGTGAAAGGAGCAATGGAGCAGGTGACAGCTCGAGGGCACTCGCCTGCTGAACGACAGGGTCAGGCGCCGCGCTGCTTCATCAAGGACTTGAAGCCGCGCGGCGCCACTGCGGCACGTGGCGATCCGCCATGCAGACGGCGATGATGCAGTTGCGTCTGTGTTGCGATCCAGCGTTGCACGGCATCCCAACCGGTCGGGCCGCGACGGGGCAGGCTGCAACAGGTCGTTGCGGCCGGTTCTGGCCGGTTGTGATGACGGGCGGCAACGGACATGGCGCTGCATGTGGAGGCGAATGATGCGATCGAAGATACATTTTCAAAGCAACATCTGCGGCGGCGATTTCCAGCATGTGAAGGATTGCTTCAACGCGTGGAAGCAGCAGCCGCTCGTATACCGGATCAATCAGTACATGTTCGAGGGCAAGGGCGAAGTGCGTCCGCTCGCCGATGACCGCGTGTTCGACAACGCCGAAATCGCGCAACGCACGCTTCTGAACACGTGCGGACCGAACGATTCGTACGCACTGGCTGCGCAAATCCGCAACGACGAGCGCGACATGTGGCTCGTCATGGCCGCCTACGAAGAATGATGAGGCACTGCATTACGCCGGATCGGCAACGCGTTTGCGCGCATTCTGTTGCTTGCGCAACGCACTCGATTTCCTGAGCAGTTTCGCGAGCCGCTCGCTTTCGACATCCGTCGAGGCGGGCGGCTTGCTTTTGGTGCGACCATTGCCCGCTTTGCGCCGTTCGAGCCGCGCGCGCTTTTCCGCTTGCGCAAGAAGCGCCGCGAACGCCGCTTCGTCGACCTTCATGTGGCGTTTTGCTGCGGGCGGCAGCAAGCGCTGCAATTCGCCCGCTTCGAACGCGGCGATCACTTCCGGATGGATGTAGCAACGCCTGCACACGGCGGGCGTATTGCGCAATAGCGCGGCCACATCCTTGACAGTCGTGACCACATGACGGCGCGCGTCGGCGGCGCTCTCGCAGACCAGTTGACGCAGCGCGGCGAGCGCGTACACGCTGCCCGCCCAAGTCCGATAGTCCTTCGCGGAGAATTCCGCGTTGCTCACGTCGCGAAGGTATTCGTTGATGTCGGCAGAACCGATCGTATGGCGCGTGCCGTCTTCGTCGAGGTACTGGAACAGATCGTGACCGGGCAATTCCGCGCACATCCGCACGATGCGCTTCACGCGCGGATTGTCGACGGTCACGTCGTGCTCGATGCCGCTCTTGCCCGCAAACCGGAACCGCACTTCACCAGCGCGTATCCGAACGTGCTTCTTGCGCAGCGTCGTGAGTCCATACGACTGATTCTCGCGCGCATATTCGACGCTGCCGATCCGGATCAGCGTCGTATCGAGCAGGTGAACAACAGCGGCGATCACTTTTTCGCGCGGCATGCCATCGCGCGCGAGGTCGCGTGCCACGCGCGCGCGGATCTTCGGCAACGCGCGGCCGAACGCGGCCATGCGCGCGAACTTGTCGGCGTCGCGCGTTTCGCGCCATTGCGGGTGATAGCGATACTGCTTGCGGCCGCGCGCGTCCCGCCCCGTTGCCTGAATGTGGCCGCGCGGGTCGGGGCATATCCACACATCGGTATAAGCGGGGGGAATCGCCAGCGCCTGAATGCGCGCGATCTGCGCTTCGTCATCGATGCGCTTGCCTGCGCAATCGAAATAGACGAATGCGTCCTTCAGCTTCCGGCGCGTGAAGCCGGGACGCGTGTCGTCCGCGTGCCGCAGGCCGGCAGGCATCGCGACGGACAAGCCATCTGCGATCGCGTCGATCGCGTTGCGGGTCATCGCTTTCATTCGCTTTGGTCCGGTCCGGTTGTGGTAAGCGTTCAACGGCGTTCGCCGCCTTGTGCGCAAGCGCAATGCAATAGCGATGCCCGACCACGCATATGTTGAAGACGAAATCGCACATGCATCGCGGTCGCCGCGGTTGGGCACCGAATTTGCTCGCCTCATCCCATCAGGAAACGCAAAGAGTGATTCCGCGAAAAGCCATCTAGCAAAGGAGGGCAGTCTCATGGCCAGCGCATTGACAGGATGCAAAGTCGCCGTACTCGCAGTGGACGGATTTGAACAGGCGGAGCTGATCGAGCCGCACCGTGCGCTCACGGAAGCGGGCGCGACGGTGCACGTAATTTCTTCCAAGGCGGGAAAGATCCAGGGCTTCAGGCACGTAGACAAAGGCGACAGCGTCGACGTCGACACCACGTTCGATCAGGCCGCGCCGAACGACTATGACGCGGTGGTATTGCCGGGCGGCGTCGTGAACGGCGACGCGATCCGCTTGCTGCCGCAGGCGCAGGCCTTCGTGAAGGCCGCCGATCAGGCGAACAAGCCGATCGCGGTGATCTGTCATGGCACCTGGCTGCCCGTTTCGGCGGGGATCATCAAGGGCCGCACGGTCACGAGCTGGCCTAGCCTGCAGGACGATATTCGCAATGCGGGCGGCACATGGGTCGATAAGGAAGTCGTCGAAGACGGCAACTTCATCACGAGCCGCAAGCCCGACGATCTGCCCGCTTTCAACAGGACGCTGATCGCGCAACTGTCGAAGAAGAAGGCGGCCTGATCGGCAGCATCGGAGAGACGCATGACCATTCGCCCATTCCGCCCGTTGGTTCGAGGCTTCGTTCTGCCTGCGTTGCTGGTGGTCGGCATCGCGGCGAACGCGGATACGACGCTCTCGCCAGGCGACACGCAATTCGTCGAGGACGCGTCGCGGGCAGGCGCGACGGAAATCGCGGCGAGCAAGCTCGCGCTTGCGAACGCGTCAGATCCGCAGGTCAAGAAGTTCGCGCAGCAGATGATCGCGGATCACACGAAGATCGCGCGCAGTCTCGATGTCGCCGCTTCGCACAAGGGCCTGGGCAAGCCGCCGGGCGCGGACTCGGCGCTGGTCGGCAAGCTGCAGGGCCTGAAGGGCGATGACTTCGACAAGTTGTACATCGACGAGGTCGCGGTGGTCGGCCACCAGAGAGCGGCCGAACTGTTCCAGAAGGAAAGCGAAAGCGGCAAGGACCCGCAATTGAAGAGCGCGGCGGCGCACGCGCTGCCGACTATCCGTCACCATCTTGCGATGGCGCAACAGCTTGCCAATGCGCACAAGGGTTCGTCATGAACGGGATCATGAAGGTGTTCATGCCGCGCGCGGCGTACGAGGACTCTCTCATGCACATCACATTCACCGATGATGCCCCCGTGTTCGATGGGTCGAGCCTGACCGTGCGCTTCAACGCGCGCGTGGACGGCGAGCCTGTCGGATGCGCGATCACGGCGGAAGCGCTCGAAGATCACTTCGGCGCGGACTCGCCACTAGAAGATGTATTGATCCGCGCGTACGAACGCGGGCGCGCCCGCATCCGCTCGGTATGCGCAGAAGCACTCGATCAGAACGGCGGCGAGAGCGTGATCCTGCATAGCGGCCTATTCCGCGTCGAAGGCATGGATCAGGACCGCAGAGCGCATTGACCTCAAGAACGTCGCTCAACGCCGCGGGCTGACGCACGAAAAAATACGGCGGCCCAGAGCGTGCGGCCGCCGTGCGCCAAACGGAATACGGTCGTTATACCCAGAGCTCGACGCTGCGCGGGGCATTCGCGCGATCGATCGAGCGGTCGTCGCCGTCCACGGACCGACGCTCGGCGTGCGTCGCGCAGGCCGCACGCAGCATGTCGCTCTGTGTGTCATCGCATGATTGCAGGCGCGCGGCGTGATTCGAGCGGGCCTGCGCTGCGGTGTCTTTTTGCCCTGGCTGCAGGGTATGGACGCGTATCGGCGCGACGACAGCCGCCGTGACGATCGCGACAGACAGCAGGCATTGCGCCCTTCGGATCTTCATGGTGTTCTCCCTTGTCGAAACCGGCCCCGTTCTATGCGGCCGCGCTGTCGTCGCGACGGTCCGTGACAGGGTCCGGCCTTTAATGGCCAGCAACATCTGTGCCGTGCTGGACGCGCGTCGCTTGATCGAAGCGCGGCGTGCAATCCGATGCGCACGCGCACGCCACCCGCTGCAGTCGGCTGGAAACAATTACGCGTTGCCGCGCCATAGGGACGAAAGACACGGCTACGGTCGCGCGCGGCGGCCGGGCATGACGAGTGCAAAGGTCGGTTACCACATGCATCCGTCAAGGGAGCGAACATATGACGACGAACTTCATTGCCGTGCTGAACGATCTGATCGAAACATCCAAAGACGGCGAACGCGGCTTCATGAAAGCGGCGGACGAGGTGAGCCACGCGGGCGTGCGACAGGCGTTGATCGAAAGCGCGGGCAACTGCACGCAGGGCGCGCGCGAACTGCAGGATCTCGTTCTGAAGCTGGGCGGCAAACCGGAAAGTGGCGGCAGCGTCGCTGGGGCGTTGCATCGAGGCTGGATGGACGTGAAGTCGGCCGTTGGCAAGCGGACGGATTATGCGGTACTCGCCGATTGCGAAAAGGGCGAGGACGCGGCCAGGCGGCACTTTTACGAAGCACTCGAAAAAGACTTGCCCGCCGACGTGCGTGCCGTGGTCGAACGTCTCTACCAGGGCGTGTTGCAGAATCACGACCGCATCCGGGCATTGCGGGAGCAGTACGCCGCAATGAAGACGTGATCGGTGGCGACAGACGCGCGCCCGCCAGGGCGAGTGTCTCTAAGAGCAAAAAAGAAGGCCGCCTGTCGAGGCGGCCTTCGTCGCTACAGCGGGCGATATCGAAACAGCGAAGCAACCCGCCGCTTAATCAGCCGCGATCTTCAAATGGTTCTTCACGCCCTTTACGCCGGACACGTTCTGCACGACGTCCTGCGCGGCTGTCTTGTCGTCGGCGGAAGGCACCGAGCCCGTGAGCCACACGATGCCCTTGCGCGTCTTGACGTGAATGTGCGTGGACTTCACGTTCTTCGCGCCGAGCAACTCGGCTTTGACCTTGGTCGTCACCGTGCTGTCGTCAATGTGCTGGCCGACGCTCTCGGACGTCGCGGGCGGCGCGGAGGCCGTCGTCTGAGCCGTTGCGTTCAGAGCGAATGCAACACATGCGATGCTGCCTGCGGCCTTGAGGAACTGGATAGTTTTCATGATTTCTCCTTCCCGGTTGATGAGATCAGGTTGCGGTCCTGTTGTCCGTGCGATCGATCGCGGCCCGTCGCCGCCGATGACCCGACCAAAGACCACTGCCGCCGCGGTTCCGTCTGGTCCGTCGCCGACACAGGACGCGGTGCGGGCGTGCACATGCGGGCTTCCGACGCGCGTCCTTATGAGCCCGACAGCAAGCGTCATGCCCGTTGTCCGCCGCGCTGCCGACAAATGCCGATGCGCGCCGACGGATGAGACGGACGCAGACGGACGCAGCCGCGCGCGTCGTTCCGCCCGCACGCGCAAACGATGCGCCGTGATTCGGTTCGTATTTCAGAGGCTTTGTAAATTCGCGGCGCGAGTTGGGCATACGGCATGCATCCGCAAATCGGAAATGCGAATCAAAACAGTCAGTTGCGACAACTGGTACGACAGTTGCGTACGTCATGCAAAAGCCCTGTTGAACCGTTCACTGGAAGAGTCTGTATGCCGCCTACAATCGAACTTCGCGCGAAGCAAACGTTCGCGCTCACACCGCGTCTGCAGCAGTCCGTGCGCCTGCTTCAACTGTCGTCGCTGGAGTTTCAGCAAGAACTGCGCAACGCACTCGACACCAATCCCTTCCTTGAATACGATCCGTCCGTCCCGGAAGATCTCGCGGGCACCAAACCGTCCGAAACGGCGGGCGCCGACGGCGAGACATTGCCTGCCGCCGAGCGCGATACGGCGCTCGAAGGAGCGGCGTCCGAGCCCGCCACGGAGAGCACGTCGTCGTCGGACGACGGCGGCGATTACGCGGGCGATGCATACGGCCGCGGTCCGTCGCGCTACAACGGCGATTCGGAAGCCACCGATCCCACCGAATGGGCGCGCGTGCAGCCCACGCTTCATGAGCAGCTGCACGATGCGCTGCGTCTCTACCGGCTCGACGATCGCGACCGCGAAGTCGCGCGCCTCGTGATCGAGGCACTGGACGACGACGGCTATCTTCGCCAGGATCTCGCCGATCTCACGGATGTCGTCGAGTTCGAACCGGCATTGACGGAAGACGAACTGCTGGTCGCATTGCGCCTCGTGCAGACGCTCGACCGGCCCGGACTCGCGGCGCGCTCGCTATCGGAGTGTCTCGTGCTGCAACTCGACGCGCTGCCCGCCGAGACGCCGGGACGCGACGTCGCGAAGCAGGTCGTCGCGCATCATCTCGATCGCCTCGCGCGGCGCGAGCATGCCGAATTGCAGAAGCAGATCGGTTGCGACGCGGAAGAACTGCGCGTAGCCTGCGCGCTCGTGCGCAAGCTCGATCCGAAGCCGGGCAACTCGTACGGCCGCGCCGACGATAACTACATCGTGCCCGACGTGATCGTGCGCAACGTGCGCAACAAGTGGGTCGTCACGGTGAACCCGGCCGTGCTGCCGCGCGCGCGCATTCACCGCATGTACGCGGAGCTGTTTGCGCAGTCGGCGGGCGCGAGCCGTTCACCCCTCGCGCAGCAGTTGCAGGAAGCGCGCTGGCTGATCCGCAACGCGCAGCAGCGCTTCGAAACGATCCAGCGCGTGGCCGAATGCATCGTCGCGCATCAGAAGCCGTTCTTCCAGTACGGCGAGATCGCGCTGAAGCCGCTCGTGCTGCGCGACGTAGCCGAGGAACTGGGCCTGCATGAATCGACGATCTCGCGCGCGACGGGTAACAAGTACATGGCGACGCCGCGCGGCATCTTCGAGTTCAAGCATTTCTTCCCGCGCGAGCTGGGCACCGAAAGCGGTGGAACCTGTTCGGCAGCCGCGGTGCGTGCGCTGCTCAAGGAGATGATCGCGGCGGAAAATACGCGTGATCCGCTATCGGACGTCGCGCTCGCGAAGATGCTCGCGGACCAGGGCGTGCTGGTCGCGCGTCGCACGGTCGCGAAGTATCGGCATCTGATGAAGGTGCCGCCCGCTGAATTGCGCCGGCAGGTTTGACGTTTCGGCTTGACGTTTCGGTTTGACGCTTCCAGTCGCTTGAAATTGAACGGCCGCCCTGTGCAAGAGCGGCCGTTCTGTTCTCCTCGCGAACGATGTATCGGCGCACTACATGCCGATGCTCGAGCCGCTATTTGTCCCCGTGCTCGATCCTGAGGTCGGGTTGGTTCCCGCACTCGATGCGGGATTCAGATCGATTCTTCCGTAGAGCCCATCCGCTTCGTCATTCGGTCCTGCCGCGAAGAACAGCGTGGTCGACGGCTGATTGCTCAAGTTGTTGCCGAACGCCAGGCCCCACAGCCCATGCTCGACGATGGCACTGCCGTGCGACATCAGCGGGCCCATCGACTTGCCGCTCGAAGCATCGAACGCGTTGATCGTGCCGTCGCCGAAATTGCCTATCAGGATCGCGCCGCTGAACGTGCCGAAGGCGCCCGGCGCCTGCGCGATGCCCCACGGTGCATTGAGCGGGCCGCCCGTCGCGAAGTGCTGCTTGAGATTGCCCGCCGTGTCGTAGACGTCGACCATGCCGAGTCCTGCGCCCGCGACATCGTCGTGCCTGTCCTCGTCCTGCTTCGCATACGTGACGAACAGGTTCGAGCCGATCAGCTGGATGCCGAACGGCGCGAAGCCGGCGGGAATGGCGGGATCGGTGAAGCCGCCGGGCATCGCGACTTTCTTGAAGCTGCCGTCGAACACGTCGATCTTGTTGTTGTGGAAGTCCGTCGCGTAGAGAAAGTTGTTGCCGTTGCTGGCCGCGAGCGCCAGCCCTTTGTAGACCGCGCCGCCTGCACCGTCGTCGTACATGGTGAACGCGTTGGTCGGACCGACGGCGGGCGCCCACGCGGTGATCGTGCCGCCTTCGCCCGCGAAGATGAACGCGGCGATACCCGTCTTGCCGTTCTGCGTGACGGAGAAGCTTTGCGTGCCGTTGAACACGATGCCCGTTGGCGAGGCGGTGCCGTTCGTGCCGTCCGGAATCGTGACGACCAGCGATTGCGGCACGCCGTTGCCGTCGTAGAGTGTGGCGACATTGGTCGCGTTGTCGGCGACCCAGACGAAGCCTTTGGGATTGAACGCGACGCCCCATGCGTTCTTCAGGTTCGGATCGGTATGAGGCGCGGCGATCGCGCCATCGGAGACGAGCGTCGTTGCGGTAAACGTCGACGGCGCAGGCGTGTTGTTCGAATTCGAATCGCCGCCGCACGACACGAGCGTTGCCAACACGGCACCGCAGGCTGCGATGCCACACACCTCGAATAAAGACTTCATGACCGCACTCCTTGCCAAGTCGAAAGGATGTGACGGTCATTGAACGAGCAGCGCTCGCGCTTTATTCCTTTTTTTCAGGCTGTTTTCGATCGAAGCTCGACGTGAATCGCGTGCAACGGATGAAGCGATGAAAATATTCCGTTGTTCTGATTAACATTTCGTGTGCTTCGATATTTGCAACAGCGACGCAACAGCGAGGCAACAGCGGCGTCATTCGTCGCGCAATCTGAGCGGAAAGATGAACATCGCCGCGAGCAGACCGAGCACGCCGCCAATCAACGTTTCCCATGCGCGCGCCGCGAGAAACGGGATCGAGTGCACGCCGCTCACGGCGAGCGTGACGATCAGCGTGAACGCGAATGCGCCGCATGCAATGTCGTAGCGCTCGGGCAGGGCCATCGCGTAGACGATCATCGCGAGCGCGGCGGCCATCCAGATGACGAGGGGCGCATGTTCGGCGATAGGCAGGCACGCCAGCCCGAGCGGCACGCCCACGAGCGTGCCGATGATCCGCCGCCGCACGCGTTGCACGGTGCCCGTCGCGGAGCCGGCGACGACATACGTGCATGCCGTGATCGCCCACGCGGACTCATCGATGGTGAGCCACGCATTCAACGCGACGACGACGAGCGCGCCGCTCGCGGCCTGCAATCCCATCACGAACTCGGGCGACGGCCGCCCCGCCACGGCCGCGGGCCCCGTCGACAGCGCCGCGACGATGGCGGGCCGCTCGGCGGGGCCGCTCAGCAGCCGCGGCACGATCGCGGCAAGCATCGCGATCAGTCCGGCGATCGCGATGGCGGGCAGATCCGCCGTCACGAGGCCGCCGCCA
Organism: Paraburkholderia bengalensis; assembly: GCF_037126505.1. Classification (NCBI taxonomy): domain Bacteria; kingdom Pseudomonadati; phylum Pseudomonadota; class Betaproteobacteria; order Burkholderiales; family Burkholderiaceae; genus Paraburkholderia; species Paraburkholderia bengalensis. The sequence goes on along the minus strand of NZ_JACFYJ010000036.1, from coordinate 9,193 downwards.
TATGCCATCAATTGTCCGATGTAGATCTGCGAGCCGAGCCCCGCGCCCAGCACGCCGAATCGCTTCAGATATCCGACGAGAAACGCGCCCGTGACGAGCACGAGTTCGGGGCCGGCGTGGCCGAGGGCGAGCAACGGCTGCATCAGGCACACATACGTCGCCGCGCCGAACGCGGCCGCGGCGCACAGCAGCGCGAGATCGCGGCTCGATTCGGGGCGCGTGGTGCGGGCCTCCGACACGCTCGCCCACAACGCGAACCCGGCGGCGAACAGGCCGACCGACGCATTGCGCGGCAGTCCGTGCGCGACGTCCTGCAAGGTGCCGAGCGCCGCGCCGAGACCGTACGCCGTCACGAGCCGCAGCCCTTTGATGCGGCGGTGCGTGCCGGGATCGACGCGCGCGAGCCACGCGCCGATCGCGGCGAGTGGGCGCTTCGCGATATCGCCGCGACGCACGGGATCGGCGGGCGGGCGAGGGGCGGCGGAATCAGCGGAATGGGGCGAATCGGCAGGATCGACGGACGGTTCCATAGGACGCGCGAGGTTCGAGGTGGCGACGGGCGACGAGAGGCGGTCGCGATGTCGAGGACAAGCGGACAGAATACGTCTCGCGCCCGCGCTGGGTTCATATGAAATGGCAGTGCAAGTATAGGCATGATCGGGCCGCATCACGCGCCGCGCGGCACCGTCGACAAACCATCGGAAACGGCGTCGACGCTGCGCGCAGTCAAAACCACGCGTACGGTAGCGGCGTGCCGCGCGCCTTGCTATTTTCGAAGGCGCGTATCACTCTCGTAGACTGACATGGCCGGTCGCGCGTCTGCAGCCGGCACGGACCTCCCGCGGAGCCCATGATGTCCGCCATCGCCTTTCATGATCCCGGCCGCCAGCTTCTGCCGTTTCGCGAGTCGCTGCTCGCCATGCTCGGCGTCGCCTTCGTCACGATGCTCGTCGCGCTTGACCAGACGATCGTCGGCACCGCGCTGCCGCGCATCGTCGCTGACCTGAAGGGCTTCGACTTCTACGCGTGGGTCGCGACGTCGTACATGCTGGCCTCCGTGATCACCATTCCAATCTTCGGCCGGCTCGGCGACCTGTACGGCCGCAAGCCGTTCCTGCTCGCGGCGATCCTGCTGTTCACACTTGCGTCCGTGCTGTGCGGGCTCGCGAATAGCATGCTGTTCCTGATCGCCGCGCGCGGTTTGCAGGGCATCGGCGGCGGCATCCTGATCGGCACCGTGTTCGCCACGGTCGCCGACCTGTTTCCCGATCCGAGGCTGCGGCTGCGCTGGCTCGTGTTCGTCACGTCGTCGTTCGGTATCGCGAACGTCGTCGGGCCGACGCTCGGCGGCATGCTCACGCAGATGCAGGGCTGGCGGCTCGTGTTCTTTGTCAACGTGCCCGTCGGCATCGTGTCGCTGATCTTTGTTCAGATGTTTGTGCCGAAGCTGCGCCATCTGAAGGCGAGCGGTCCGATCCAGCTCGACTGGCTGGGTGCGTTCGTCGTCGCGGTGACGTTCGGCGCGCTGCAGCTGCTGATCGAACTGCTGCCGCGCGAGGGCCTGAACCGCACGACGGCGCTGCTGTTCGCGATCACGACGCTGTGCGGACTGACGCTCTACTTCTGGGAAAAGCGCATGGGCTATCCCGTCGTGCCCGTCGACGTGCTGCTGGACCGCAAGCTCGCGCCGCTGTTCGCGATGTCGGTGCTCGGCGGCTTTGCGCTTTTTTCGATGGTGTTCTACGTGCCGCTGCTGTTTCAGGGCGGCTACGCGATGTCGCCGCACGACTCCGGCATGCTCATCACGCCGCTGCTGCTCGGCACGACGGTCGGCAGCGTCGTGAACAACCGCATCGTCACGCGGATACGGCGCGCGAACGGGCTGATGTTCATCGGCTTCGCGCTGTTCGTGATCGGCTGCACCGTGCTGGTCGTGCTCAAGGGTCACGAGCCTCACGCCGTCTGGATGGCCTGCATGGGCGTAAGCGGCCTGGGCCTCGGCCTCGTCGCGACGAACCTGACGATCTGCTCGCAGCAGATCGTCGCGCGCGATCACCTGGGCGCGGTGACGGCACTGCTGCAATCGCTGCGGATTTTCGGCGGCATGCTGGGCACCGCGATCACGGGCGCGCTGCTTGGGCATCTGTACACGCAGGGCGTGAACCGATCGCTCGATTCGTATCAGGCGACGCAGTGGCTCAAGTCGTTTGCGAGTCCCGATCTGCTGGTCGATCGCGGCGAACAGTCGGCCCTGATCGAGCATCTGGTGGCAGCCGGCCATTCCAGCGACCCGATGATGCACATGGCGCGCGAGGCACTCATCGCGTCGATTCACATCGGTCTTGCCGTCGCGGCACTGGCTGCGCTGATCGGGTTGTGCCTCGCGTGGTTCGTGCCCGCCGTGCAGGTTACGTATCTGGAAAACGAGGCGCGCAGCGCATGATTTCGCACGGTTTTCCGGCTGCGCGCCGCGCGGGGTTTGCTATGATGGCTGTATAAATATACAGCCCATGCGCCCCCGACCGCCGTGCCGACCGACGCTCCCGATCCTTTTTATTACCTGCTGAATTTCGAGCGCGCGCTCGCGTGGATCACCGGGCGCTACGACGACTGGCTCGACGCCAGCGAGCGCGCCTTCATCGGCGCCTTCCTGAACGACGACACGCGCCTGCCCAAAGCGTCGCGCGCGCTGCTCGTGCGCATGCTGATGCGCAAGGGCACGCTGTTCCGCACCGGGCGGCTCGCGTATGCGGAGATCGGCTGTCCCGTCGAGGCAGCGGCACCGCTCGCGGCGTCGGGCTGGGTCGATGCCGATGCCGCCTTGTCGCTCGACGAACTGTTCGCGCTCGCCACGCGCCCCGAACTACAGCGCATGTTCTCCGCATCGCCCGCGCCGAAGGGCGCGCGCAAGGGCGAATGGCTGGAAGCGCTGCGCGTCGCCGAAGCGGGGTGCACGGCGCCGAAACGCTATCGCGAGTGGGACGCGGCGGCAGACGAAACCGCGCTGCGCGTGCTGGTCGCGCCGCTGTGCGAGCGCTTGCGCCTGATGTTTTTCGGCAATCTGCATCAGGACTGGTCGGAGTTCGTGCTGGCCGACCTCGGCGTCTATCAGTACGAGCGCGTGGCGTTTGCGCGTTCGTCGCGGGCATTCCAGCAGCGCGGCGACGTCGATTGCTATCTGGCGCTGCACGCATGCCGCGAGGCGCTCGAACTGATGGACGGCGAACCGGCGGACGGCGAGGGGCTCGCGCCGCTGCTCGAAGCCGTCGATGTCATCGATACCCAACACAACGCGTGGCTCGCGTTGCGCCGCGCGAAGCTGCAGTTTGCGATCGGTCATCATGCCGAGCGTCGGCACGATTGGGACACGGCGTTGCGTGTGTACGAGGGCTGCGCGTGGCCGGGCGCGCGGCATCGGCGCATGCGCGTGCTCGAACGCGCGGGCCGCGATAGCGAGGCGCTCGCGCTGGCGCTGCAAGCGGCCGCCGCACCCGAGAGCGAAGAGGAATCGCAGCGCATCGCGCGCATCGTGCCGCGCCTGCAACGCCGCCTCGGTCTTGCCGGAGCGAGGCGCGCGAGCGCGCGCGAGGCGCAGCGCGCGGTGCTGGAACTCGCCCGACCGCTCGTGCCCGTCGCCGTCGAATATGCGGTGCGCGATCATCTGTCGACGCCCGATGCGCCCGTCCATTACGTCGAAAACGCGCTGATCAACTCGCTGTTCGGCTTGTTGTGCTGGGAGCCCGTGTTCGCGGCCGTTCCGGGCGCGTTCTTTCACCCGTTCCAGCGCGGCCCCGCCGATCTGCACGCACCCGACTTTCGCGCGCGCCGCGCCGCGCAGTTCGACGCCTGCTTTGCGCAGCTCGACAGCGGCGCCTATCGCGCGACGATCCTGCGCCATTTCGAAACGAAAGCGGGACTGCAATCGCCGTTCGTGTTCTGGGGCGCGCTCACCCCGGCGTTGCTGACGCTCGCGCTCGAATGCCTGCCCGCCGCACACCTGAAGCTCTGGTTCGCGCGGCTCCTCGCCGACATCCGCGCGAACCGCTCGGGCTTGCCGGACCTGATCCGCTTCTGGCCGGGCGAGCGCCGCTACGAACTAATCGAGGTGAAAGGGCCGGGCGACCGGCTGCAGGACAACCAGATCCGCTGGCTCGCGTACTGCGTGCAGCATGACATGCCGGTGCGCGTGCTCGACGTCCGTTGGAGCGACGGCGCGGATCGCGATGCCGCCGCACTGGCCAGCGCGGCGGGCGCGGAGGCGGCATGACGTACGTCGTCGCCGTGCGCGCGCTGTGCGAATTCACCGCGCGGCGCGGCGATCTCGACCTGCGCTTCACGCCCGCGCCGTCGGCGCTCGAAGGCATCGCCGGACATCAGGCCGTGACGGCGCGGCGCGCGAGCGGCTACGAAGCCGAGATCACGTTGACGGGCACGCACGGCGGACTGACCGTGCGCGGCCGCGCCGACGGCTACGACCCGGCGCGTAACCGGCTCGAAGAGATCAAGACCCATCGCGGCGACCTCGAACGGATGCCGGCGAATCATCGCGTGTTGCATTGGGCGCAGGCGCTCGTGTATGGGCATCTGCTGTGCGAGGCGCGCGCGTTTGCGGAACTGACGGTCGCGCTCGTCTACTTCGATATCGGCGAACAGAAAGAAACCGTGCTGACGCAGCAGCATACGGCTGCGTCGCTGCGCGCGTTCTTCGAGGCGCAGTGCGAGCGGTTCGTCGCATGGGCCGCGCGCGAAGAGGCGCATCGCGACGCGCGCAACGCCGCGCTGAACGCGCTGCCGTTTCCGCATGGCGAGTTTCGCAGCGGGCAGCGCGAGCTGTCGGTGGCGGCGTTTCGCGCGGCACGCGACGGACGCTGCCTGATGGCGCAGGCGCCGACGGGCATCGGCAAGACGCTCGGCACGATTTTCCCGTTGCTCAAGGCGTGCGGCGCGGATCATCTGGATCGCGTGTTCTTCCTGACGGCAAAAACGCCGGGCCGCGCGCTCGCGCTCGAAGCTGTCGACACCCTGCACGGCGGCACCGGCGCGTTGCCGCTGCGCACGCTCGAACTCGTTGCGCGCGACAAGGCCTGCGAACATCCCGACAAGAGCTGCGACGGCGAATCGTGTCCGCTCGCGCGCGGCTTCTACGACCGTCTGCCCGACGCGCGCGACACGGCGCTGCAGGCGCGCACGCTCGATCGCGCGGCCCTGCGCGAAGCGGCGCTCGCGCACGGCATCTGTCCGTACTACCTGGCGCAGGAAATGGCGCGCTGGTGCGACGTCGTGATCGGCGACTACAACTACTACTACGACAGCAGCGCCATGCTGTACGCCCTCACGCAGATGAACGGCTGGCGCGTCGCGGTGCTTGCGGATGAGGCGCACAACCTGCCCGAACGCGCGCGCCGCATGTACAGCGCGACGGTCGATCAACTGGCGTTTCGCGGCGCGCGCCACGCCGCGCCCGTCGCGCTGAAAAAGCCGTTCGACCGCGTCAATCGCGAATGGAATGCGCTCAGCCGCGAGCGCAACAACACGTACGAGGTGCTCGCCGACGTGCCGCCGAAGCTGCACGCGGCGGTGCAGAACCTGATCGCAGCGATTGGCGATCAACTGGCGGAGGCGCCGCAAGGCGTCGACGAAAGCGTGCAGCGTTTCTATTTCGACGCGCTGCATTTCACGTCGCTCGTCGAGCAGTTCGGCGCTCACTCCATCTTCGACGTGACGCTCGAATCGCGCGAAGGCGGCTCGCGCGCCAAGCCGGCCACGACACTCTGCGTGCGCAACGTGGTGCCCGCGTCGTTCCTCAAGCCGCGCCACGCCGCCGCGCGCGCGACCATCGTGTTCTCCGGCACGCTCAGCCCGCAGCACTTCTATCGCGACATGCTCGGTTTGCCGGGCGACACGGCCTGGCTCGACGTCGACGGTCCGTTCCGCGCGGAGCAGCTGGACGTGCGCGTCGCGCGTCGGGTGTCGACGCGCTGGCGCGACCGGGAGCGTTCGCTCGCGCCCATCGCCGATCTCATCGCGCACCAGTACGGCGAGCGGCCCGGCAACTATCTGGGCTTTCTGAGCAGCTTCGATTATCTGCAGCGCATCGTCGATGCGATGCGCGAGCGGCATCCGCAGGTGCCCATCTGGATGCAGGCGCCGCGCATGGACGAAGCTGCGCGCGACGCGTTCCTCGCGCGCTTCACGACGGGCGGTGCGGGCGTCGGCTTCGCCGTGCTGGGCGGTGCGTTTTCGGAGGGCGTGGATCTCGTCGGCGACCGGCTGATCGGCGCATTCATCGCGACGCTCGGCTTGCCGCAGATGAACGACGTCAACGAGCAGATGCGCCGCACATTCGACGCACAATTCGGCAATGGATACGACTACGCGTATCTGTTTCCGGGGCTGCAGAAGGTCGTGCAGGCGGCCGGGCGCGTGATACGGACGGAGCGCGACGTGGGCGTCGTGCATCTGATCGACGACCGGTATGCACGCGCCGATGTCAGGCGCTTGCTGCCGCGCTGGTGGAAGCTGGCTTAGCGGCGGCGCGTCGCTGGACGGCGCGGCACGTGCCTGGGCTGGCATGAAGCAAGGCTGCGTGGCGGGATGCAGCGGCCATTCGAAAGCAACGAAGATGTCCGACCTTGAAACGCGGCTGCGCCAGCAAGGCGTGCCGGCTTGCGCTGCCTCGAACGGGAGACGAACCATGCGCTCGAGCGAATACCGCTTCACGACGACATGGCGCGTCGATGCCCCGTTGCAGTCCGTATGGGACGCGATTCATGATCCGGCGCGCTGGCCGCAATGGTGGACGTGCGTCGAACGCGTGACGGAGGTGGAGAAGGGCGCGAGCGACGGCGTCGGCGCGTTGCATCGGTATACGTGGAAGGGGCGCCTGCCGTACCGCGTCGCGTTCGACATGCGCGTGACCCGCGTCGAGCCGCTCTCGGCGCTGGAGGGCGAGGCATGCGGCGACGTCGAGGGCACAGGGCGCTGGCAGTTCTCGACGCGAGACGCGGTGACGGTGGTGCGCTACGAATGGCGCGTGCGCACGAAGCGCGGCTGGATGAACCTGCTTGCGCCGCTCGCGCGGCCGTTCTTCAAATGGAATCACGATTACGTGATGCAGCAGGGCGGCGAAGCGCTGGCGCGCGTGCTCAATGCGAGGCTGGTCGGCATCGAGCATTCGTCGTGACGCATGTGTCGTGACGCATTGGTCACAAGCCTGCGCGACGGACCGTAGCGCTCCGCGCAGGCCGCGCCACGTTCAGTGCCGCGCCACTTTCGGTGCGGGCTTGTCCGCTCGCGAGCGCTCCGGGGTGTTCTCGGGCCGTGGCGGTCCCTGGGTGTCTTCGTCGCTGGAAGCGGAAGCGGGGTCCGTATGCTCGCCCGGCGCGGCGCCGCTCGGAATCAGCACGCTGCGCTGCGGATTGGCGATCTCGATGTGCTTCGCGCGGAACGCGTCGAAGATGCGCCGGTTGAACTCGCGCTGCACCGGCCAGCGCGCCGTGTCGCGGCACTGCACCTGGCCGGCGAGCGTGACGGACGCGCCGTCGACGGCATCGACGCCCCAGAAGCTGAAGTCCGACAGAATGCCGTCCTTGAACTGCTCGTCCTCGCGCAGCGCGGCGCCGATTTCCTTCAGCGTGTCGATCGCGAGATCCACGTCCTCGCCATACGCGATGCTCACGCGCACCGCCGCATTGCCGAGCCCGCGGTTGGTGTTGTTCACGGTCGACACGGAACTGAACGGCACCGTGTACAGGGAGCCGTCGCCGCCGCGCAGCCGCACCGTGCGGATCGACAGATATTCGACGGTGCCCGACACACCCGCGAGCGTCACCCAGTCGCCGACCTGCATCGCGTTTTCCATCAGCAGGAAAATGCCCGTGATGAAATCCTGCACGAGCTTTTGCGAGCCAAAGCCGAGCGCGACGCCGAAAATACTCGCGCTCGCGAGCAGCGGCGCCGTGTTCACGCCAAGTTCGCTCAAGCCCGTCATCACGACAACCAGCGCAATCACGACGAAGAGCGCCGTGCGCAGCATCGGCACCAGCGTGCGCAGCCGCGCGGCACGCATCAGATCGCCGCTTTTCGTCCAGTTCTGAAGGCGCTTTTCGACCGCGACGTTTGCGAGCTCCCAGACGATCAGCGCGATCACGGCCGCCACGCCGATTGTCACGAGCGCGGACGTCAGCCGGTGGCCGATCGCGCCCGGACGGAAGAACTGCCAGACGTCGAGGCCCCACACCTGCAGCAGCACCAGCGCGGTGACGGCCGTCACGAGCGCCTGCACGACGCGCCGGATCAACGGGTAGTAGCGATACGCGTGCTGATGGAGCAACGAGCGCTGCTCGCCTTCGTCGACGTGAAAAAGCCGCCCCAGCGCGCCGAACAGCACGATCGACACCACGCGCGCCGCCACCAGCACGGCGAGCGACACGCCGCCCAGATGCAGCAGCGTGCGGTAGCCGTTGTGCACGTCGAGCGCCCACACGAACCACAGCGCCATCACGATGAACACGGCGACCCAGGCCCACATGTCGATCAGGCCGTGCGCGAGCAGCGTGACGGGGCGCTGCGTTTGCGCCGTGCGCTCGCGCAGCAGCGCGGAAATCGGCTCGCGGCACTGCAGGATCATGATCGACAGCATGACGTGCGCGACGAGCGCGAGCAGTTTGACGAGGGGCAGATGCGCGGCGTCGCTCAGACCGAGCGCGGTGGCGGTCTCGATCAGTGCGCCGCCGCCGCCGACCACGCTGACGATGCGGATCACCCAGCGCTGCATGAACAACGCCCAGTTGTCGGGCAGGCGCAACAGGCGCAGTCCGGGCGCGTCGGGCTGAAGGAAGAAACCCGCCGCGATCACGATGGCGCGGCAGATCACGTACAGGTCGATGAGGCCGTTGAGGGCGGCGTCCTGCGCGGTGCCGTCGTCGGTGAACATCGGCATCAGCGCGCTCGCCGCGCCGACGAACACGACGAGGGGCAGCATGCGCAACAGCAGCTGCAGCGCCGCCATCGGCAGACGCTGCAGCGTGGTCCAGTGATGCTCCGCCTGGCGCTGGCTGCGCGCGACTTTTTGCTGGTCGTCCGGCTTGGCGGCGTCGGACGCGGACGCCTGCGCCGCACCCGTTGACCTGGGCGGCGTCGACATCGATTGCGCGGGGGGGCGCCGGCACCGCGGCTGCGGCCTCGCCGGTCG
>NZ_JACFYJ010000035.1:0-79976 GCF_037126505.1 Paraburkholderia bengalensis | reverse complement strand
GGCGCCCACGCGCTGTCCGTGGGGCGAGAAGGCGTTCAGCGGTTATCTGGGCGCGGACCGCGAAGCGTGGAAGCAGTACGACGCGAGCGAACTCGTCGGTAAGGCGACGCGCAAGTTCGCCGAGGGCATTCTCGTCGATCAGGGTCTCGCCGATCAATTCCTCGCGCAGCAGTTGAATCCGGATGTGTTCGAAGCGGCATGCAAGGCAGCGGGCCAACCGTTGACGCTGCGCAGGCATGAAGGCTACGACCATGGCTACTTCTTTATCTCGACCTTCATTGAGGACCATCTCGCGCATCACGCCAGGGTGCTGCGCGGCTGAGCAATGAAACGGTAGCAACCAAAGCAAAACGGGGTGGCCTGCAAGCCACCCCGTTTTTTTATCGCCGCATATGTTGCGCCAGCAGGCTCGCGCCGTAGACCAGCGCCGCGAGCAGCGTGATCCAGAAGCTCGTCGGCCAGTCCGTGTAAAACGCGAGCGTCACGCCGATCCACGCCTGCGCGAGCGCAAGCAGCGCGGCGAGCACGAGGCCGACGGAAAGACGCGTCGACAGATTCTGCGCCGCGGCCGCCGGTCCCACCATCAACGTGAACACGAGCAGCACGCCGACGATCTGCGTACATGCCGCCACCGCGAGCGCCGCGATCGCCAGAAACAGCACCGACACGAGCCGCAGCGACACGCCTTTCGCTTCGGCCAGTTCCGGCTGCAACGAAGCGAACAGCAACGGCCGCATGATCGCGGCCAGCGCAACCAGACTCACGACGCCAAGCGCCGCCAGCACTGCGAGCGTCGACGAACTGACGCCGAGCACGTTGCCGAACAGCAGCGCCGTCACCTGCGTCGCGTACGCGGTGAAGAAGTGCAGGAACAGCAGACCGAAGCCGAGCGCGAGCGACAGGATCACGCCGATGGCGACATCGCGTCCCGCGAGCTTCTCGCCGAGCGCCCCCATGCCGACGCCCGCCGCGAGCGTGAAACCGATCATCCCCCAGATGGGCGAGATGCCGATCAGCACGGCGCCCGTCGCGCCCGTGAAGCCGACGTGCGACAGCGCGTGCCCCGCGAAGGTCTGCCCGCGCATCACGAGAAAGTAGCCGACGATGCCCGATAGCACCGCGACAATCCCCGACGCCGCGAAGGCGTTGACCATGAAATCGTATTCAAACATCGTGCGTGTGTCCGTCGCGTGGAGCGTGCTGATGTGCATGGCCGTGCGAATGTCCGTGGCCGTGCGGCTCGCCATGCTGATGATCGTCGTCTTCGTGCTCGTGATCGTGCTTCTCGACGTCGAAATCGCCGGACATCACGAAGATGCGGCCATTCACGCGCATCACGTCGATGGTCGAGCCGTACAGGCGCGACAGCACCGGCCGGGTGATGACTTCGTCGACGGTGCCGAGCGCGGCGACACCGTTGCCGAGATACAGCACGCGATCGAGCGCGTGCAACAGCGGATTGAGTTCGTGCGCGGAAAACAGCACGGCAATGCCGAGTTCCTGCTGCACGCGCTTGACCAGTTCGACGACGGTCTTCTGATGATGCGGATCGAGGCTGATCAGCGGCTCATCGAGCAGCAGTAGACGAGGATTGCCGAGCAGACACTGCGCGAGCAGCAGGCGCTGACGCTCGCCGCCTGACAGCTCCGACAGCGGACGTGCCGCCAATGCGCTGCCGCCGACGAGTTCGAGCACGCGCTCGACATCGCGCGCGTCTTCGCATCGGCGTGCGGCAAGCCCCACCGATGCCCGTCGGCGGCCATCGCGACAAAATCGCGTCCGCGCACGCGGCGTCCTGCGAGCGCGCTGCGCGTCTGCGGCATATAGCCGATCGACGGATTGCCGCGCATCACCGGCTCGCCGAGCACGCGCACGGCGCCGCTCGCGGCGGGCACGAGGCCGAGCACGGAGCGCATCAACGTCGTCTTGCCCGCGCCGTTCGGCCCGAGCACGCCGATGAATTCGCCCTGCTCGATCGTGAAGCTGGCGTCGCGCAGGATGGCGCGATCGCCGAGTTCGAGCGTCACGCGATCCAGTTCGAGGACGGGCGCGCGACCCTTCGACGGCGAGCCGGACTGCGGTGCGCGGCGAGGCGTGTTCATTGCGCGGTTCCCTTGTTCGCGCCGCCCGCGTTGTTGGCGGCGAGCGCGTTGCCGAGCGCATCGAGTTGCGCCAGCATCCATTGCTGGTAGTGCTTGCCGGCCGGCTGCGTTTCCGTGACGCTCACCGTCGGCACGTGCGATTGCTGCGCGAGTGTCAGCATGCGTTTGGTGAGCGCCTCGGTGGCCTGGCTGTTGTAGATCAGCACGCGCACGCGCCGTTCCCGCAGATCGCGCTCGAAAGCGGCGATGTCCGACGCGCTCGCTTCCGTGTCGTTCATCGCGGCCAGCTGGAAGCGCTGGTTGCGCATGTCGAGGCCGATGGCATCCGACATGTAGCCGAACACAGGCTCCGTCGCGGTCACGGGCGCGTGCGCGTACTGGCTGCGCAGCGCGTCGACCTTGCCCGCGATCGGCTTGAGCGAGTCGAGAAACTTCGCGAGGTTCGCATCATACGCCGCCTTGTGCGCCGGATCAGCCGATGCGAGCGCGGCGCTCACGGCGCGCGCGACGACGGGCATCGTCGCCGGGTCGTACCACAGGTGCGGATTGTCGCCGCTCTTCTTGCCGACGAGTTCGGCCGTCACGAGCGTCTTGCGCGCGTCGTTCTTCGACGCGGCCAGCAGCTTCGTCATCCAGGGATCGTAGTCGGCGCCGTTGTAGACAACAAGGCTGGCGTGCTGCAGCGCGCGCGCCGTTTTCGGGCTCGCTTCGAACAGGTGCGGGTCCTGATCGGGATTGCTGAGAATGCTGGTCACATCGACGCGGTCGCCGCCGAGTTGCTGTACGACATCGCCGTAAAAATTCTCCGCGGCGACCACGGGAATCTTCGCGTCCTGCGCATGCGCGGCCTGACCGACGGCAAACGCCGTCAGCGCCGAGACGGCAGCGCGCAGCACACACTTCCACATCGGATTGTTCTTCTTCATCGGGATGGCCTGTTGAGTAAGCGTGATGTCGGTTGAACGGCGTCGGTGGTTGCGTCACGCATGACCATGCCGGCAGGCGGCGCACAGCCCGCTCAGCTCGACCACCTGGTGATGCACTTCGAATCCGTGCGCGGGCGCGCTTTGCGATAGCTGCGCGGCGAGGTTGTCGCCGGGAATTTCGACTGTTTCGCCGCACGCGTCGCACATCAGGAACTGGCTTTGATGCGGCTCGCCCACCTGGCAGCACGCGAAAAACGCGTTCTTCGATTCGATCCTGTGCACGAAGCCATGCTCGACGAGGAAATCGAGCACGCGATAGACGGTGGTCGGCGGCACGCGCCCGCGCTGCGGCTCGAGCGCGGCCAGCAATTCATAGGCGCCCACGGGTCGCTCGCTCTGCGCGATCAGTGTGTAGACCTGGCGGCGCAATGTGGTGAGCGCGAGTCCGCGCTCGGCCGCGAGCACGTCGGCGCGCGCGAGCTTCAGCGCGAGCCGGGCGGTCTGTTCGGCGGACTGGGCGGCCGAAGGGGCGTCCGGAAAAGCGGATTGGATATCGGATGAGCGCGACGAGCGGGACATGGCGCAAACGCCGGATAGCGTCGGATTGAGCGAAGGCGCAATGATATAACGTATCTCGAAAAATTGTCATTGCCCGATGCAAAGTCATCGCCGATTCTTAAGAAGGACTGCCGGAAAGAGGTGGCGGGCGCTGCCGCGCTGCACCATCGAAATTGCGCGGCGCGCCTTGACATGACCGGACGCGTATCCGATCATTCGATCACAACGAGAGCAATTGCTCGATCAGCGAGCGTTAGCTCAGCGGAAATCGAAGAATCAAACGAACCGGAGACAGGTTGTGACAGCCCGACTGCAAGGCAAAGTGGCGATTCTCACGGGCGCGGCGAGTGGCATCGGCGAGGCGGTAGCCCGTCGATATCTGGAGGAAGGCGCGCGCTGCGTGCTGGTGGACGTCAAGCCAGCCGGCGACTTCGCGCATGCGTTGCGCGACACGGCAGCCGAGCGCGTGCTGACGATCAGCGCCGACGTGACCCAACGCGAAGACATCGCGCGCATCGTCGAGCAGACGGTGCAGCGCTTCGGCCAGATCGACATTCTTTTCAACAACGCGGCGCTGTTCGACATGCGCCCGCTACTCGACGAATCCTGGGACATCTTCGACAAGCTCTTCGCCGTCAACGTGAAGGGCATGTTCTTTCTGATGCAGGCGGTCGCGCAACGCATGGTCGAGCAGGGCCACGGCGGCAAGATCATCAATATGTCGTCGCAGGCGGGCCGCCGCGGCGAGGCGCTCGTGTCGCACTACTGCGCGACCAAGGCGGCCGTGCTCAGCTATACGCAGTCGGCCGCGCTCGCGCTCGCGCCGCACAAGATCAACGTGAACGGCATCGCACCGGGCGTCGTCGATACGCCGATGTGGGAACAGGTCGATGCGCTTTTCGCGCGTTACGAGAACCGGCCGCTTGGCGAGAAGAAGCGTCTCGTCGGTGAAGCGGTGCCGCTGGGCAGGATGGGGCTGCCTGCGGATCTGACGGGTGCGGCATTGTTTCTCGCGTCTTCGGATGCGGATTACATCACCGCGCAAACCCTGAACGTCGACGGCGGCAACTGGATGAGCTGACCGTCTTTCATTCACCGGCATCCGCATCACGGCGTCGCACAACCACTAGCGCCGAGCACGTACCGATCAGGTAACAACACGCAAAGTACGAAAAAAGGAGACAAACGATGAAGCCCACTTTTAAACCCGCGCTCAACGTATTCGGCGCCGCCGCGCTCGCGTGCGCCGCCTTCAGCGCGAACGCCGCGACCGTGACGATCGCAACGTTGAACAACCCGGACATGATCGAGTTGAAGAAGCTGTCGCCGGCATTCGAGAAAGCGAATCCCGACATCAAGCTCAACTGGGTGATTCTCGAAGAAAACGTGCTGCGTCAGCGCGCGACGACGGACATCACGACGGGCAGCGGCCAGTTCGACGTGATGACGATCGGCGCCTATGAAACGCCGCAGTGGGGCAAGCGCGGCTGGCTCACGCCGCTCACGGACCTGCCCGCCGATTACGACCTGAACGACGTGGTCAAGACGGCACGCGACGGCCTGTCGTACAACGGTTCGCTGTACGCGCTGCCGTTCTACGTCGAAAGCTCGATGACGTACTACCGCAAGGATCTGTTCGCGGCGAAGGGCCTGAAGATGCCCGACAACCCGACCTACGACCAGATCGCCCAGTTCGCCGACAAGCTCACGGACAAAGCCGCGGGCATGTATGGCATCTGCCTGCGCGGCAAGGCGGGCTGGGGCGAGAACATGGCCTACGTGACGACGCTCGTCAACACCTTCGGCGGCCGCTGGTTCGACGAAAAGTGGCACGCGCAGCTGACCACGCCGGAATGGAAGAAGGCTGTCTCGTTCTACGTCGACCTGCTGAAGAAAGACGGCCCGCCGGGAGCGAGCTCGAACGGCTTCAACGAAAACCTGACGCTGATGTCGTCGGGCAAGTGCGCGATGTGGATCGACGCGACGGTGGCGGCGGGCATGCTGTACAACAAGCAGCAGTCGCAGATCGCGGACAAGGTCGGCTTCGCCGCCGCGCCGACGCAGGCCACGCCGAACGGCTCGCACTGGCTGTGGGCGTGGGCGCTGGCGATTCCGAAGTCGTCGAAGCAGGCGGACGCCGCGAAGAAGTTCATCACGTGGGCGACGTCGAAGCAGTACATCGAACTGGCCGCGAAGGATGAAGGCTGGGCCTCCGTGCCGCCGGGCACGCGCCAGTCCACCTACGCGCGTCCCGAGTACAAGCAGGCCGCGCCGTTCGCCGACTTCGTGCTGAAGGCCATCGAAACGGCAGATCCGAACCATCCGACCGCAAAGCCGGTGCCGTACACGGGCGTGCAGTTCGTCGGCATTCCCGAGTTCCAGTCGTTCGGCACGGTGGTCGGTCAGAGCATCTCGGGCGCGGTGGCGGGCCAGATGTCGGTCGATCAGGCGCTCGCAGCCGGCAATGCGACAGCCGACCGCGCCGTCAAGCAGGCTGGCTATCAGAAGTAACGTTTGAAGAAAATGGCACGCCGTCTGCTTGACCGTCACGCGGACGGCGCGTCCACCGAGCAGCCTCGAAGTAAGCCGGAGCCGATGCAAAACGCCGGCTGACAGCGCAACGTCAGCCGGACCCTGGCAGCACAGCGGCACGCCGTCTCCCCTGCGGCGTTCCGCGCACTACCGAAGAGGTGGTCCACCATGCGTCAACATCTGCGTCTCCCTCTCATGCACGCCCATCCTCAAACCGAACACGAGCGCGAAGAGCGCAAGGCCGCGCACGCGCGCTGGCTCGTGGCCCCATCCGTTGGCGTACTCGTCCTGTGGATGGCCATTCCGCTTGCGATGACGATCTGGTTTTCGTTCTCGCGCTACAACCTGCTGAATCCCGACGAAAAGGGCTTCACGGGCTTCGACAACTACAAGTTTCTCGCCAGTGATCCCGCGTTCGGTCCATCGATCGCGCATACGCTGGAGCTGATCATCGCCGTGCTCGTCATCACCGTGGTCGGCGGCGTGCTGATGGCGGTGCTGTTCGACCGCAAGTTCTACGGGCAAGGCATCGCGCGGCTACTGGCCATCGCGCCGTTCTTCGTGATGCCGACGGTGAGCGCGCTGATCTGGAAGAACATGATCCTGCACCCGGTGTACGGTCTCGTCGCGCAAGGCATGCGCGCGGTGGGGCTCACGCCGATCGACTGGTTCGCCGACTATCCGCTCACTGCCGTGATCATCATCGTCGCGTGGCAGTGGCTGCCGTTCGCGTTCCTCATTCTGTTCACGGCGATCCAGTCGCTCGACCAGGAACAGAAGGAAGCCGCGAAGATCGACGGCGCGGGCGCGTTCACGATGTTCTTCTACATCACGCTGCCGCATCTGAGGCGCGCGATCGCCGTGGTGGTGATGATGGAAACCATCTTCCTGCTGTCGATCTTCGCCGAAATCTACACGACGACGGGCGGCGGTCCGGGCACCGCGACCACTAACCTGTCGTACCTGATCTACGCGCTCGGCCTGCAGCAGTTCGACGTCGGTCTCGCGTCGGCGGGCGGGATTCTCGCGGTGGTGCTTGCAAATATCGTGTCGTTCTTCCTCGTGCGCATGCTCGCGAAGAACCTGAAAGGGGAGTACGAAAAATGAGCCAGATTGCTGCTTCTCCCGTTGCGACGACCGCGACGAAGACGGATTCACCCTTCGCCATGGTTCGCCGCAGTATCCCCGGCATCATCGCGTGGCTGATCGCGCTGTTGCTGTTCTTCCCGATCTTCTGGATGACGATCACGGCGTTCAAGACGGAGCAGCAGGCGTATGCGTCGTCGCTGTTCTTCATGCCGACGCTGGAGAGCTTCCGCGAAGTGTTCGCGCGCAGCAATTACTTCGGCTTTGCGTGGAACTCGATCCTGATCTCGGTCGGCGTCACGCTGCTGTGCCTGATTCTGGCCGTGCCGTGCGCGTACGCGATGGCGTTCTTCCCGACGCGGCGCACGCAGAAAGTGCTGCTGTGGATGCTGTCGACGAAGATGATGCCGTCCGTCGGCGTGCTGGTGCCGATCTATCTGCTGTGGAAGAACAGCGGTCTGCTCGACTCGGTGAGCGGTCTCGTGATCGTCTACACGCTGATCAATCTGCCCATCGCCGTGTGGATGTCGTTCACGTACTTCGCGGAGATTCCACGCGACATTCTCGAAGCAGGGCGCATCGACGGCGCGGCGACGTGGCAGGAGATCGTCTATCTGCTGATGCCGATGTCGCTGCCGGGACTCGCATCGACGGCGCTGCTGCTCGTGATCCTGTCGTGGAACGAGGCGTTCTGGAGCATCAACCTGTCCAGTTCGAATGCCGCGCCGCTCACGGTGTTCATCGCGTCGTATTCGAGCCCTGAGGGGTTGTTCTGGGCGAAGCTGTCGGCGGCGTCGCTGCTGGCCGTGGCGCCGATCCTGATCGTCGGCTGGGTGTCGCAGAAGCAACTGGTGCGCGGCCTTACCTTCGGGGCGGTCAAGTGACGCCAATGCGCACAGAAGCCCACCTCGCGCTGATCTGCGATTGCGACGGCGTGCTGATCGACAGCGAAGCCGTCGCCGCCGCGGTGCTCGTTCAGGAGCTCGAAGCGCGCTGGCCCGATGCCGACGTCGCGCCCGTCGTGATGCCGCTGCTCGGGCTGCGCACGGAGCGCGTGCTGGAAGGCACGGCGGCGGCGCTCGGCAGGACGCTCGCCGAAGCCGACGTCGAAGCAATTCGTGTCGAGGTCGAGCGGGCGGCCGTGAAGGCGCCGATGGTCGACGGCATCGAGGCGGCGCTCGCGGCGATTCCGCTGACCAAAGCCTGCGCGAGCAACAGTTTCCGCGCGTATGTCGAGGCAGCGCTGGCGCGCACGGGGCTCGTCGAGTTTTTCGGCGACCGGCTTTTCTGCGCGGATTCCGTCGCGCAGCCGAAGCCTGCGCCCGACGTCTACCTCGCCGCCGCACGCGAACTCGGCGTGAGCACCGACGGCTGCCTCGTGATCGAAGACAGCGTGGCCGGCGTCACGGCGGCCACGGCGGCAGGCATGACGGTGTATGGGTTCATCGGTGGCGGCCACGCGAGCGAGGAGCAGGTTGGCGCGCTGCGCCGCGTGGGCGCGCAACACGTATTCGACGATATGAAACAGTTGCCGGAACTCGTCGCGCGCTGGCTGCAGCGCACGACGGTGGCGTGAAGGTCGCACGACGCCAGGTTTCGGATGGAACGACTGAACGCAGTATTGAATTTCGGAGACACATCATGGCAAGCGTAACGCTGCGCAACATCAGAAAGGCCTACGACGACAACGAGGTGATGCGCAACATCAACCTCGACATCCAGGACGGCGAGTTCGTCGTATTCGTGGGCCCAAGCGGCTGCGGCAAGTCCACGCTGATGCGGATGATTGCCGGCCTCGAAGACATCTCGGGCGGCGACCTGCAGATCGACGGCACCCGCATGAACGACGTGCCGCCCGCCAAGCGCGGCATCGCGATGGTGTTCCAGTCGTACGCGCTCTATCCGCACATGACGCTGTACGACAACATGGCGTTCGGGCTGAAGCTCGCCGGCACGAAGAAGCCGGAGATCGACGCCGCCGTGCGCAACGCCGCGAAGATCCTGCACATCGACCATCTGCTGGAGCGCAAGCCGAAGCAGTTGTCGGGCGGTCAGCGTCAGCGCGTTGCGATCGGCCGCGCGATCACGCGCAAGCCGAAGGTGTTCCTGTTCGACGAGCCGCTGTCGAACCTCGACGCCGCGCTGCGCGTGAAGATGCGCCTCGAATTCGCGCGTCTGCACGACGAGCTGAAGACGACGATGATCTACGTGACGCACGATCAGGTCGAGGCGATGACGCTCGCGGACAAGATCGTCGTGTTGTCGGCGGGCAATCTGGAACAGGTGGGCAGCCCCAACACGCTGTATCACGCGCCGGCGAACCGCTTCGTGGCGGGCTTCATCGGCTCGCCGAAGATGAACTTCCTGGAAGGCGTCGTGCAATCGGTGTCGGCGACGGGCGTGCTCGTGAAGTTCGCGACGGGCGAGACGCAGCTCGCGGCCGTCGAGCCCGGCCGCGCGAAGGAAGGCGACAAGGTGACGGTGGGCATTCGCCCCGAACATCTGCATATCGACGTGCCGGACTACGGCATTGCCGCGACCGTGATGGCCGTCGAATCGCTCGGCGATGCCGCCTATCTGTACGCCGAAAGCAGCGTCGCGCCGGATGGCCTGATCGCCCGGATTCCGCCGCTCGAACGTCACGAGAAGGGCGGGACGATCCGGCTCGGTGCGACACCCGATCATTGCCATCTGTTCGACAGCGACGGGCAGGCGTTCCAGCGCAAGATCGTCGAGGTGCTGGCGGCCTGAGACGACGTGTAGCAAACGCTGCTCTTTTCCTGACCGGCCGACGGCGCCGCTGCTGCGCGAAATGACGCGGGTAGCGGCGCTTTGCCTTGTGCGCTCTCGGACTTGTCCGATAGGCCCGCGCCGTACCCGTTATCAAAATTGTGCGTCGTCTGAGGGACGCGTCGGGGTGAGACATCCGATGCGTTCTGTCCTTTCTTCCTTCCCGCCGAATACACGCCGCCCGCGCGATCTTTGCGCATCGCGCGCACTCGTGTGTGACCGGCGAACGAGGACGCCATGCACAACGCTTCCGCTTTCACACCGCACCACAACCTCACGAACCCGACTGTCGATCAGGCGCTGTCGCTGCATCGGGCGGGCCGACTGGAGCACGCCGAACAGGCGTATCGCGCGATTCTCGACGCACGTCCCGCCGATCCCGACACGCTCTACATGCTCGGCGTACTGCACCTGCAGCAGCAGGACATCCAACGCGCGATCGAACGGTTCGACGCGGCGCTGGCGCTTGCGCCGGATCACGCTGACTGTCTGAACGATCGCGGCATCGCGGCGCTCGCACTCGGCGACGATGAGGGCGCAGAACGCTTCTTCGGCCGTGCCGTGGCGTGCGCGCCGCATCACGCGCTGGCCCGCAGCAATCTTGGCAAGGCGCAACGGCGACTTGGCAAGCCGCACGAGGCGCTCGCCAGTTTTCAGCACGCGCTTGCGCTGGAAAGCGATCTGTTCGACGCAGCGCTCGGCTATGCCGACATGCTCGACGCGCTATCGCGTCCACACGATGCGCTCGCCGCCTATCGCCGTGCGGCGCAACTCGCGCCGCAAGACGGGCGCGTGTTGCAGGGCCTCGGCACGACATTGAACGCAGCGCGCGAACACGCTGAAGCGGCCGAGGCCTTTCAACGCATCCTGCAGCGCGAGCCCGACGACATCCAGGCGCTCTTCGGCCTCGCATTCGCCACGGACGCGCAGCTGAAATTCGACGATGCGCTCGCGATCTACCAGCGCGCGCTCGAAATCGCGCCGAACTCATCGACGCTGCATAACAACATCGCGTTCACGCTGACCTGCATGTCGCGCTATGACGAAGCGGACGCGCATCTGCGGCGTGCAATCGACATCACGCCCGATCTGTCGGCGGCGTACAAGCTGCTCGGCATGTCCGAGTTGCGGCGCGGGAATTTCAGCACGGGCTGGACGTATTACGAGCATCGCAAGACGACGGAGAACGGGCCGCGCGATTACCCGAAGCTGGAACTGCCCGAATGGCAGGGCGAGCCGCTCGGCGGCAAGCGCTTTCTGCTCGCGCGTGAGCAAGGGGCGGGCGATCAGCTGCAGTTCGCGCGTTACGCCGATGTGCTGCGCGATCTCGGCGCAACCGTCGATGTATGGACCAGCGACGAACTCGCGCCGCTTTTTGCGCGCCTGCGCGGCGTGAACCGCGTGCTGACGCAGGCGCCCCGAGACAGCTACGACTACTACGCCCGGATGATGAGCGTACCCAGATGGCTACCCGACAAAGGCGTTCCCCGCGCGGTGCCCTATCTGTCGGCGGATGCGGCGCAGGCGCACGTATGGCGCGAGCGGCTCGCGCAGTCCGCTGGCCGTAGCCGGAAGATCGGGCTCGTGTGGGCGGGCAATCCGCAGCATCACCTCGACGTGTTCCGCTCCGCGCCGCTCGCCGCGCTCGCACCGCTCGCGTCGCTGCGCGATGTCGCGTGGTTCGCTTTGCAAAAAGGCGCGGGCGAGTCTCAACTCGATGGTCTTGCGCATCGCTGGCCTGTCTGCGCGCTCGGTCAGTGGCTTGATACCTTCGATGCGACGGCGGCCGTGATCGAAGCACTCGATCTCGTGATCACCGTCGATACGTCGGTTGCGCACCTCGCGGGCGCGCTCGGCAAGCCCGTGTGGGTGCTGCTGCCGAAGCAGGCCGACTGGCGCTGGGGAATGTCGGGCGAAGCGAGTATCTGGTATCCGACTGCGCGTCTGTTCAGGCAGCAGGTGCTGGGCGACTGGACGCCCGTCGTGGAAGCGTTGCGCGCCGCGCTCGAAGCAGGTTAATTCGTTCCGGCCGCGCGCCCAGCGTCGACGTCAGGCGCGCGCCGGATCATGATTCAGCGCGGCGCGCGCGCACAGCTCGTCCGTCACGAGCCCCGACAGCCAGCCGCCCTTCAAAGCCGCGATCACCGCGTTGCGCTTGCGTTCGCCGCCCGCGAAGCCGATCACGGGGCGCCTGGGCGGCGAGTCGAGCCGCAGGCTGGTGACGCGGCGGCCCGTCGGCGATTCGACGCGCGCGCCGCTCGCATCGATCGGCAGGCCGAGCAGCTCCGCCACCGCGCCCAGCGACACGAGTTCTTCCACCTCATCCGACGTGATGAAGCCGTCCTCATGCAGTGGGCATCGCAAGCCGATGTTGCCGATGCCCACGAACGCGACATCCGCCTCGCCCGACAGCGACTCGACGATCCGGTACAGACGGTGATTGCACCACTGCGCGCGCTCCGCCTCGCTATCGGCGATCAGCGGCGCGGGCAGCAGAAAGTGCTTGCCGCCTGTTTTCTCGGAGATATGCAGCGCGACGTCGTAGCGGTTCGACGAGCCGTCCTGCGCGATCGCGCCGACCATCGACACGAGCCGATGCTGCGGCCGCTCCAGCTGCCCGACCTGATCGACGACGGCCTTCAGCGTCCGGCCGCTGCTGACGGCGACGACCATCGGCTTCTCCTCGCCGAGATAGCGCTCCATCACCTGCGCGCCCGCCACCGCCAGCTTGCGGTCGATCTCTTCGGGCTTGTCGTTGTCGACGGGCACGACT
Organism: Paraburkholderia bengalensis; assembly: GCF_037126505.1. Classification (NCBI taxonomy): domain Bacteria; kingdom Pseudomonadati; phylum Pseudomonadota; class Betaproteobacteria; order Burkholderiales; family Burkholderiaceae; genus Paraburkholderia; species Paraburkholderia bengalensis. Next base: position 67,209 of record NZ_JACFYJ010000035.1, on the reverse strand, counting down.
TCGCACATCGACAACCCGTAGCGCTTCGACAATTGATCGGCGAGCGACAGGCAGTCGGCCAGCCGATGATCGACGCGCACGCGGATCAGATTCTTCTCGACGGCGAACGCGACGAGCCGCTGCGCGACGGGCCGCGACACCTGCAGTTTTTCCGCGATCTCGTTCTGCGTGTTGCCCGCGACGTAATAGAGCCAGGCGGCGCGCGTCGCGAGATCGAGCTTTTCAGTGGACTTGGGCACGATGTTGTCGGTCTGTATGGCGCTTACGCGCGCAACGTCAAGGTGTCGTCAGGAAGCCCGCCGCGGGCGCACGGGACCGCGTTGGGCGTTCTGACGCGCTGCATGCCGTGGACATTCATCGCAGTCTGCACGACTCAGGCTGCTTTCGCGTCGCGCGCGGGCGCGAACATCGGCTTTACATGCCGGTACAGCGCGCGATAGCTGGCAAGCCGCTCGCGCAGCACGGCATGGCGCTGCGCATTCGGCGTGAATTCGATCTCGACGGGCGGCTTGGTCAGCACACGCTCGGGATCGCCGCCCGCCGCGAGCCAGCCGAGCCGGGCCGCGCCGAGCGCCGCGCCCGTTTCGCCGCCGCCGTGCTTGCGCGTGGTCGTGTTCAGCGAATCGGCGAGCAGTTGCGCCCAGTAGTTGCTGCGCGCGCCGCCGCCCAGCAGCGACAGCGCGTTCACTTCGGTGCCCGCCGCGCGCAGCGCGTCGAGGCCGTCCGTCAGCGCGAGCGTGACGCCTTCGAGCACCGCGTAGCCGAGCAGCGCGCGATCGGTGGCGTGCGTCATGCCGAAGAACACGCCTTGCGAATACGGATCGTTGTGCGGCGTGCGCTCGCCCGACAGATACGGCAAAAAGAGCGGCGCGGTGACGAGCGCTTCGTCGGGCAGCTTTTCGACTTCGGCGAGCAGCGTGGGCTCGTCGGTGGACGTGAGCTTGCAGACCCAGCGCAAGCAGCTCGCCGCCGACAGCACCACGCTCATCTGATGCCAGCGATCGGGAATCGCGTGACAGAACGCATGCACGGCGGACTCCGGATTCGGCCGGAAGCTGTTGCCGATCACGCACAGCACGCCCGACGTGCCCAGCGACACGAAGCCATCGCCCGGCTGCGTCGCGCCGATGCCGATCGCGCTCGTCGCGTTGTCGCCGCCGCCCGCCGCGACCACGACGGGCTCGTGCAAACCGAGTTCGCGCGCGAGTTCCGGCTTGAGCATGCCCGACGGCGCACTGCCTTCCGCGAGACGCGGCATGTGCGAGCGGTTCAGGTCACAGGCGGCGAGCAGCGTATCGGACCAGTCGCGCTGCGCGACGTCGAGCCACAACGTGCCGGCGGCGTCGGACGGATCGGAGACCTTGTCGCCCGTCAGTTGCAGGCGCAAGTAATCTTTCGGCAGCAGCACGCAGGCCGTCTGCCGGAAAATCTCCGGCTCGTGGCGCGCGACCCATAACAGCTTGGGCGCGGTGAAGCCGGGCATCGCCAGATTGCCGGCGATCTTGTGCAGGTCCGGCGCGCGCCGGTACAACTCTTCGCATTCCTCGACGGCGCGCATGTCGTTCCACAGAATGGCCGGGCGCAGCACGCGATCTTCGTTGTCGAGCAGCACCGCGCCGTGCATCTGTCCCGACAGGCCGATGCCGCGAATCTGCGCGAACTGTTCGGGAAAGCGCTCGCGCAACGCGAACAGCGCCATGCGCGTGCCTTGCCACCAGTCGGACGGATTCTGTTCCGACCAGCGCTGATGCGGACGCGAAACCGTGAACGGAGAACCTGCCGTGCCGACCACGCGTCCGTCGGAGGCGAGCAGCAGAACTTTCACTTCGGACGTGCCGAGGTCGATGCCGAGATACATGGGCGCGAAACCTTCGTCGGTAGGAGATGCGCTACTTTAGCCGCATGCCGTCTGCGATGCCATGCGCAAAAGACCTGACGCAATGGCAGGTCGGGCGGCGACATCGGATGCGGCGATCAATTAGGGAAGGCCGCGCCGGGACACGTGCCGTGCGCGGCCTTGAAGTGGTGTGCCGGACGAACCGGTGTTCAGGCGTGTCGTTTGTCGAGCCACGCATCGACGCGACCGAGGGCAGCACGAACCACTTTCTCGAGCGACGCCGTCCCCGCCATGCTGCCCCAGAGCAGCTTGTCTGCGCAGAACGCCTGCACCGGGTCGGCGGCACTGAAGAAGCCGCGCGCGACGCCTTCGTCCATCACGCCATCCTGATACGTGTACGGCAGCTTGCCTTGCTGCCATCTGTCGAGGAAACGGAAGAACAGGGCGGGCAGCATCGCCGTCGCGTTCGGCTCGACCTTGCGCGCGAAGCACTCGGACAGCGTCGGCGCGATGAAGCCTGGAATTTTCGAAAAGCCATCGGCGGCGACGCGCTGGTTCGTGTCCTGGATATAAGGATTGCCGAAGCGTTCGAGCACGACGTCGCGATACTTCGCGAGATCGAGCGGACTTGGCGTGAGGCACGGAATCACGTCCTGCGTCACGTAGTCGTGCGCGAACTGGCGGATTTCGGGGTCGAGCGTGCCTTCGTGGATATACGAGAGCCCGACCAGCGTGCCCGCCCACGCGATACAGCTATGCGTCGCGTTCAGAATGCGGATCTTCGCTTCTTCATACGGCAGCACCGATTCGACCAGCTCCGCGCCGACCTGCTCCCATGCCGGCCGTCCGGCGATGAAGTGATCCTCGATCACCCACTGGATGAACGATTCGCCCATCACGGGACAGGCGTCGTCGAAGCCGGTTGCCGCCTTGACGCGCTCGCGCACGTCGGGCGTGGGGCGCGGCGTGATGCGGTCGACCATCGAATTCGGGCACGCCGTGTTCGCATCGAACCATTGACGCAGCGCGCTCGCGCCCCGCCGCTCCAGAAACTCGCTCATGCCCGCGCGAAAGCGGTCGCCGTTGCTGCGCAGGTTGTCACAGGTTTGCAGCGTGACGGGGCCCGCGTTGCGCTGCATGCGCGCTTCGAGAATCGCGGCGAGCGCGCCGTAGATGGTCGTGCGCGCGCCGTTCAGATCGGCGGCGAGATCGGGGTTGGCGGTGTCGAGCTTGTCGTGTTCGTCGAGGTAATAGCCGCCTTCCGTGACGGTGAACGCGATGATCTTGCATGCAGGATCGGCGCCCGCTTCGACGAGCGCATCCAGATTCGCCGACCACGGCAGCACACGCTCGATCGAGCGGATCGTCTCGTAGGCGCGCTGGCCTTGCGGCGTGACGGTTTCGAGCGTGTAGACGCCGTTTTGCGCGGCGAGCGCGTCGGCGACGGCGTTCATGTCGCTGCGAATATTGCCGACGGTCAGCGACCAGTGCGGGTCATTGGGTTGCCGCGCTTCGTTGAGCCGATGCAGATACCAGGCCTGGTGCGCGCGATGGAAGGAGCCTGCGCCGATATGCAGGATCACCTGCGTGCTTGCGCCGCTTTCGCCGCTGTTCATGTGTGTCTCCTGTTTTATGCGCACGGTCTTTCGCGTGCGTCCATGGGATAAGTCTAGGTGGTGTCCGGCGAGATGGACCGGCGTCTGAAGCAAAGAGCATTTGCTCTGCATGTGAACTAATGATCGTATTCGGGCGATCGAAAGTCAAGGCGAAGGACGGCGCTTTTTCGCGCGGAATCGTGGCGCAGCGCGGCAGGGCGGGCTTCACGGCGGCGCGTCGCGGGCGTGTTGCGCGCTGCCGGACGCGGCATCGGGATGCTGTTGCATTGCATCAAATTTGACAGCCGGAAGGTCCGGATTAACCCGAATGCAAAAAAGTATCGGTCGGCGGTCTCATTTCTAGTGGTCGTCCTTGCTCGCGAGGGCTAACTTTCGGTACACAACACAAATGAAATGCATGGGCCTCATGCGGGGCTCACATTCGGGACGCAAACCGGAGCACAGGAGGAAGCAGGATGAATGTCATCGTCATGCCGGCAACGTCGTTGCATCCGCATCTGACAGCGGTCCCGGTACGTGCGTGCGCGCACCGCACCGTCTGAGCACCGACCCCAGGAGACCGACGTGCAACCCGATCTCGAACTGGTCACCGTGCGCCGCGACGAGTCATTCAAGGCGTGGTATCACGGCTATCCGTATCGCACGGTGCGCTGGCACTTTCACCCTGAGTTCGAAATTCACCTGATCGTCGCGACGACGGGCAAGATGTTCGTCGGCGATTACATCGGCAGTTTCGCGCCGGGCAATCTCGTGCTGATGGGCCCAAACCTGCCGCACAACTGGGTCAGCGAAGTGCCCGAGGGCGTGACGATCGCGCAACGCAATCTCGTCGTGCAGTTCCCGCAGGATTTCGTCGCGCACTGCACGGAGAGCTTCCCTGAGTGGCGCACGCTTGCAGCGCTGCTGGAGGATTCGCGGCGCGGCGTGTCGTTTGGTCCGCAAACCAGCGCGAAAATCCAGCCGCTCTTCATGGAACTGCTCGACGCGCGCGGTCTGCGCCGCATCACGCTGTTCCTGACGATGATGGAAATCCTGCTGAACGCGACCGACCGCGAACTGCTCGCGAGCCCTGCGTACCAGATCGACCCGACCAGTTACGCATCGACGCGCATCAATCACGTGCTGTCGTATATCGGCAAGAACCTCGCGTCGGAGTTGCGCGAATCCGATCTCGCGCAGCTCGCGGGACAAAGCGTGAGCGCGTTCTCGCGCTACTTCCGCCGGCATACGGGCCTGACGTTCGTGCAGTACGTGAACCGCATGCGCATCAACCTCGCGTGCCAGCTGTTGATGGACGACGAACTGAGCGTGACCGACATCTGCTACAAGGTCGGCTTCAACAATCTGTCGAACTTCAACCGGCAGTTTCTCACCGCGAAAGGCATGGCCCCGTCGAAGTTCCGCCGCTTCCAGCAACTGAACGACGCAAGCCGCGACGCTTCAGAGGCTGCGGCGGCGCTCGGCAAGGGCATCGCCAACGCGCCCTCGATCGTGCCGGCCGCGCAGACGCAGCATCCTGCGCATGGCCAGCCGCGCGCCGCGCCCGCGGCGTATCCGCCTCTGGGTTCGCCGCTCGCGACGACTTAGGGCACTTCGTTCAGCTCCACGCTTCACCGGCTCATCGTGCAGCGGATTGCGAAATCCGCGCGCGAGGGACGTACTCATCCTCATAAACGGAGACAAACCATGACGCAACCCACTTCGCTTCAGCCGCGCTCGCCCCGTGCGCGTGCTTCGCTTGCCGCCTCGCTCGCGCTTTCGGCCGTGATGCTCGGCGCGCCGCTGTTCGCCGCGACGAGCGCGAACGCCGCGCCGCTGAAGATCGGCATGACGTTCCAGGAACTGAACAACCCGTACTTCGTCACGATGCAAAAGGCGCTCAACGATGCGGCGGCTTCGATCGGCGCGACGGTCGTCGTCACCGATGCGCACCACGACGTCAGCAAGCAGGTCAGCGACGTCGAAGACATGCTGCAAAAAAAGATCGACATCCTGCTCGTGAACCCGACGGATTCGACGGGCATCCAGTCGGCCGTGACGTCGGCGAAGAAGGCGGGCGCCGTGGTCGTCGCCGTCGATGCGAACGCAAACGGTCCTGTCGATTCGTTCGTCGGTTCGAAGAATTTCGACGCGGGCCAGATGTCGTGCGACTACCTCGCGAAGGCGATCGGCGGCAGCGGTGAAGTGGCGATTCTCGATGGCATTCCCGTCGTGCCGATTCTCGAACGCGTGCGCGGTTGCAAGTCGGCACTCGCAAAGTATCCGAACGTGAAGGTGGTCGACACGCAGAACGGCAAGCAGGAACGCGCGACGGCGCTGTCCGTCACCGAGAACATGATTCAGGCGCATCCGAACCTGAAGGGCATTTTCAGCGTAAACGACGGCGGCTCGATGGGCGCGCTCTCCGCGATCGAATCGTCGGGCAAGGACATCAAGCTGACGAGCGTCGACGGCGCGCCCGAAGCGATCACAGCGATCCAGAAGCCGAACTCGAAGTTCATCGAAACGTCCGCGCAATTCCCGCGTGACCAGATTCGTCTCGCGATCGGCGTGGCGCTCGCGAAGAAGTGGGGCGCCAATGTGCCGAAGGCGATTCCCGTCGACGTGAAGCTCGTCGACAAGGACAACGCGAAGGGCTTCAGCTGGTAAGCGACGTGTTGCGTATGCGTTGGCGCTTGTTCCTTCGGGCAAGCGCCACTGCATGAACAAGGAAACGCGATGGACACGATCCTCAAACTCGACAACATCACGAAGAGCTTTCCCGGCGTGAAGGCGTTGCAGGGCATTCATCTCGAGATCGCGCGCGGCGAGATTCACGCGCTGCTCGGCGAGAACGGCGCGGGCAAGTCGACGCTGATGAAGATCCTGTGCGGCATCTATCAGCCGGACGACGGCACGATCGTGATCGACGGGCAAGAGCGGCACTTCACGAACTATCACGATGCCGTGGCAGCAGGCGTCGGCATCGTGTTTCAGGAATTCAGCCTGATTCCGTATCTGAATGCCGTCGAGAACATGTTCCTCGGGCGCGAGTTGCGCAACCGCTTCGGCATGCTCGATCGCGCGCAGATGCGGCGCGCGGCGGCGGAGATTTTCGGGCGGCTCGGCGTCGCGATCAATCTGTCCGTGCCGATTCGCGAACTGTCCGTGGCGCAGCAGCAGTTCGTCGAAATCGGCAAGGCGTTGTCGCTGAACGCGCGCATCCTGATTCTCGATGAGCCGACCGCGACACTCACGCCCGCCGAAGCCGAGCATCTGTTCACGATCATGCGCGATTTGAAGCAGCAAGGCGTCGCGATGTTTTTCATCTCGCATCACCTCGAAGAGATTTTCGAAGTGTGCGATCGCATCACGGTGCTGCGCGACGGGCAGTATGTCGGCATGACGGACGTCGCAACGACGGATGTGAGCCGCCTCGTTGAAATGATGGTCGGGCGCAAGATCGAAAACAGCTTTCCGCCGAAGCCGACGCTATCCGCCGATGCAAAGGCCGTGCTCGAAGTGAACGCGTTGCAGCTTCACAAGGATGGCCCGACCAACCGCTTCACGTTGCGCGAAGGCGAGATACTCGGCTTTGCGGGGCTGGTCGGTTCGGGGCGCACGGAGACGGCGCTTGCGGTGATCGGCGCGGACGCGGCGCATGTGAAGGACATACGCATCAACGGCGAGCCCGCGAATCTGTCCGATCCCGCCGATGCATTAAAAGCCGGAATCGGCATTCTGCCCGAGAGCCGCAAGACGGAAGGGCTGATCACGTCGTTCTCGATCAAGCAGAACATCTCGATCAACAACCTGGGCAAGTACCGCAGCGGGCGCTTCTTCATCGATCACGGCAGCGAAGCGCGCACGACAGCCGACATCATGAAGCGCGTCGGCGTGAAGGCGCCGACGATGAACACCGAAGTCGCGACGCTCTCAGGCGGCAATCAGCAGAAAGTGGTGATCGCGCGCTGGCTCAATCACCACACGAACATCCTCATCTTCGACGAGCCCACGCGCGGCATCGACGTTGGCGCGAAAGCGGAAATCTATCTGCTGATGCGCGAACTCACGTCGCGCGGCTACTCGATCATCATGATTTCGTCGGAATTGCCGGAGATCGTCGGCATGTGCGATCGCGTCGCCGTGTTCCGGCAAGGACGCATCGAAGCGATTCTTGAAGGCGAGCAGATCGAATCGAACGCCGTGATGACCTATGCAACGGCTGGTGCATCGGCTGCAACTCGTGGAGCAACACAGCATGAACACGCCTAACACTTCTCCCAAGACCTCGACGGTGGCATCCGATACGCCGGGCGCGCCGTTTCGCCTGAACTGGGCCAGCGTCAAACGCTCGACGCTCTTCTATCCGTTCATCGGCTTGCTGGTTGTGTGCATCGTGATGGTGTTCGCGAGCGACAGCTTCTTGTCGGCGGCGAATCTCGAAAACGTGCTGCGCCAGGTGTCGATCAACGCGATCATCGCCGTTGGCATGACGGCCGTTATTTTGACGGGCGGCATCGACCTGTCTGTCGGCTCGGTGATGGCGCTGTCGGGCACCCTCGCGGCGGGCCTGATGGTCGCGGGCCTGAACGGCGTTGCGGCGATCGTGGTCGGCATCGCGGTCGGACTTGGTTTCGGCTTTGCGAACGGCTTCTTCGTTGCATTCGCGGGCATGCCGCCCATCATCGTCACGCTTGCGACGATGGGCATCGCGCGCGGCCTCGCGCTGATCTACACAGGCGGTTATCCCATCGACGGCTTGCCCGATTGGGTCGGCTTCTTCGGCAGCGGCAAGGTGTTCGGCATTCAGGCGCCCGTGCTGATCATGCTGGTCGTCTATGCGATTGCATGGCTGCTGCTGGAGCGCATGCCATTTGGCCGCTACGTGTACGCGATCGGCGGCAACGAACAGGCGACGAGGCTTTCCGGCGTGCGCGTCGCGCGCGTGAAGCTGATCGTCTACACGCTCGCAGGTCTGACGTCGTCGTTCGCCGCGATCGTGCTGACGTCGCGTTTGATGAGCGGCCAGCCGAACGCGGGCGTCGGTTTCGAACTCGATGCGATCGCGGCCGTCGTGATGGGCGGCACGTCGATCTCCGGCGGACGCGGCTCGATCATCGGCACGTTGATCGGCGCGCTGCTGCTCGGCGTGCTGAACAACGGCCTGAACATGGTCGGCGTGAATCCGTATGTGCAGAACGTGATCAAGGGCGGAATCATTCTGCTCGCAATCTACATCAGCCGCGAACGCAAGAAGTGACACCTCATTCATTCCATTTGTTCTCCATTAATCGCAAGGCAATGCAATGACCACTCAGGACAACACCAAAAGCATGACGGCGATCGTGTGCCACGCGCCGAAAGATTACCGCGTCGAACGCGTGACGAAACCGCAGGCGCGCGCGCATGAACTCGTGATCCGCATTGCCGCCTGCGGCATCTGCGCGAGCGATTGCAAATGCCATTCCGGCGCGAAGATGTTCTGGGGCGGCCCGAGCCCGTGGGTCAAAGCGCCCGTGATTCCGGGACACGAATTCTTCGGCTATGTCGAGGAAATCGGCGAAGGCGCAGCGGAACACTTCGGCGTGAAGCAGGGCGATCGCGTGATCGCGGAGCAGATCGTGCCGTGCGGCAAATGCCGCTATTGCAAGTCGGGCCAGTACTGGATGTGCGAAGTGCACAACATCTTCGGCTTTCAGCGCGAAGTCGCGGACGGCGGCATGGCCGAATACATGCGCATTCCGCCGACGGCGATCGTCCACAAGATTCCCGACGGCATCTCGCTCGAAGATGCCGCGATCATCGAGCCGCTCGCATGTGCGATTCACACCGTCAATCGCGGCGACATTCAACTGGACGATGTCGTCGTGATCGCGGGCGCGGGTCCGCTCGGTCTGATGATGACGCAGGTCGCGCATCTGAAGACGCCGAAGAAACTGGTCGTGATCGATCTCGTCGATGAACGCCTGGAACTCGCGCGCGAATACGGCGCCGACGTGACGATCAATCCGAAGAAAGACGATGCGCTGGCGATCGTGCAATCGCTGACGGAGAACTACGGCTGCGACGTGTACATCGAGACGACGGGCGTGCCGGCGGGCGTGAATCAAGGCATGGACCTGATTCGCAAGCTCGGGCGTTTTGTCGAGTTTTCGGTGTTCGGCGCGGAGACTACAATGGACTGGTCGATCATCGGTGACCGCAAGGAGCTCGATGTGCGCGGCGCGCATCTCGGCCCTTACTGCTATCCGATTGCGATCGATCTGCTGGCGCGCGGCCTCGTCACATCGAAAGGCATCGTCACGCATGGCTTCTCGCTCGAAGAGTGGGACGAAGCGATTCAGGTCGCGAACTCGCTCGATTCGATCAAGGTGTTGATGAAGCCGGCCAGATAGACGGCAAAAATGAACAGTGCGCGTCACAAGACGCGCACGCGGAGACACTATGAATTACGTCATCGGCGTCGATATCGGCACGCAGAGCACGAAGGCCGTGCTCGTCGGCGATAACGGCGCAATCGTCGCGCAGCATTCGAGCGGCTATCACCCTGATACGCCTAAACCGCTGTGGGCCGAGCAATGGCCGACGGTATGGATGAAAGCCGTGATCGAATGCATTGCGCGCTGCGTCGCGAAGGCGCGCGAAGCGGGCGTTGAATCGAGTGCGATCAAAGCCGTGTGCGTGAGCAGCCTGTACGGCGGCTCGGGCATTCCCGTCGATAGCGACATGAAGCCGCTCTATCCGTGTCTGATCTGGATGGACCGTCGCGCGACGGCGCAGGTCGAATGGGTGCGCAAGAACGTCGATGTCGATCGGCTGTATGCGATCACGGGCAACGGCGTCGACAGTTACTACGGCTATACGAAGATGCTGTGGCTGCGCGAAAACGAGCCGAACGTGTGGGCCAACACGCGCTTCTTTCTGCCGCCGAATGCTTACGTGATCTATCTGCTGACGGGCGAGGTGGCCGTCGATCACAGTTCGGCGGGCAATATCGGCGGCGTCTACGACATCGCAAAGCGCGATTGGTCCGACGAAGCGCTCGACATGCTCGGCATCCCCGCCACGATGATGCCGGAGCATCTGGTCGAATCGTCGGATGTCGTGGGTGGACTGCTGTCGCAATGGACGGAACAACTCGGGCTCGACGCGGGCACGTCGATCGTCGCGGGCGGCGTGGATGCGGCGATGGCCACTTACGCGGCGGGCGTCACGCGTGCGGGCCAGCACGTCGCGATGATCGGCACGAGCATGTGCTGGGGCTACATCAACCAGAGCGTCGATGCGCGGCATGGCCTCGTCAGCATGCCGCACGTGTTCAACGGTTTGCATGACTTCTATGTGTTCGGGGGCGCGATCACGGCGGGCGCGTCGGTGGCGTGGTATCGCGAGCAGTTCTGTCACGCTGAAATCGAAGCGGCGAAGGCGCTTCCCGATGGCGACGCGCATCAACTGCTCGAAGAGGACGCCGCGCAAATCCCTGCGGGCGCGGACGGCGTCATGTTCCTGCCGTACCTGATGGGCGAACGCAGCCCGGTATGGGACGCGAAAGCGAGCGGTGCGTTCGTCGGTCTGAATCTGTATCACACGCGTGCGCATGGGTATCGCGCGGTGCTCGAAGGCGTTGCATTCGCGTTGCAACACAACATCGTCGCAGGGCGCAAGGGCGCGAAATCGCTCGACGACAAGCTGATCGTCGTCGGCGGCGCGGCGCATTCCGACTTGTGGATGTCGATCATTGCGGACATCACAGGCTTTCCCGTCTACACGATCGAACAGGAAGTGGAAGCGGCGATGGGCGCGGCCCTGCTTGCGGCCTATGGCGCGAAGCTGATTTCGCAGGAAACGGCGCGCGGCGGCTGGGTGAAGCTCGTCGAGCGCGTAAGGCCCGATCCTGCCCGGCAGGCCTTATATGCCGAGCGTTTCGGCATTTATACGGACCTGTATCCGGCATTGAAGCCGATCATGCATCGACTGCAAGCAAAATGAACACACACTTCGATTTTTCAGGGCGCTCTGTTCTGGTGACGGGTGCGTCGAGCGGCATCGGCCGCGTGACGGTCGAACTGCTGTGCGCCAGTGGCGCGCAGGTGGTGGCGGCGGCGCGCAACGTGAACGAACTCGCGCGGCTGGCCGAAGAGACAGGCTGCGAACCTTTGGTGCTCGATGTCGGCGATGAACGCGCGATTGACGAGGCGCTGGGTTCGCGCGACACGGCGTTCGACGGTCTGGTGAATTGCGCCGGCACGACGGTTCTGGAGCGCGCGATCGATACGACGGCTGCGAGCTTCGACAGCGTGATGAACGTGAATGCACGCGGCGCGGCGCTGGTCGCGCGGCATGTCGCGCGCGGCATGATCGATGCGAAGCGGGCGGGGAGCATCGTCAACGTATCGAGCCAGGCGGCGCTCGTCGGCCTTGAGGATCATTTGAGCTACTGCGCGTCGAAGGCGGCCATGGATGCAATAACACGTGTGCTGTGCGTCGAGCTTGGGAGTCACGGGATTCGCGTGAACAGCGTGAACCCGACGGTAACGTTGACGCCGATGGCGGTGAAGGCGTGGAGCGAGCCTTCGAAGCGTGATCCTGCGCTGCAGGCGATTCCGTTGAAGCGGTTCGCCCAACCGCGCGAAGTGGCCGAGCCGATATTGTTTCTGCTCAGCGATGCCGCTTCGATGATCAGCGGCATCGTGTTGCCTATCGATGGCGGATACACCGCGAGGTGATTTTCGGCAGCGCGCTGGCTTACGCAGTCCGCCGCGACGCGCATCGCGGGCCTTCCCGTCTACAAGGAAAGCAAACCGCGGGCACGTCGCGCAGAACCACACGGAGAATTACAGCAACGTCCTGACGTGCCAAAGCTCGGGAAACAGCACGACGTCCAGCATCTTGCGCAAATAGGTTGCGCCGCTTGTGCCGCCCGTTCCCTGCTTGAAGCCGATGATTCTCTCGACAGTCGTCACATGTCGAAACCGCCACTGCCGGAACGCATCCTCGAGATCGACGAGCTCTTCGGCCATCTCGTACAACTCCCAATGCTGCGAAGGATTGCGATACACCTCGAGCCACGCGGCTTCCACTGACGCATCATGCTGCGTCGGCTGGGTCCAGTCGCGTTCGAGCCGCGACGCGTCGATGGCGAATCCGCGCCGCGCCAGCAAACGCACCACTTCATCATAGAACGACGGCGCTTCGAGCGCTGCCTTCACTTCGGCATGCACATCGGGATGATGCGCATGCGGCTTGAGCATCTGCTCGTTCTTGTTGCCGAGCATGAACTCCAGCTCGCGATACTGGTACGACTGAAACCCCGACGAGCTGCCGAGAAACGGCCGCATCGCCGTGTATTCGGACGGCGTCATCGTCGACAGCACGTTCCACGCCTGCACGAGCTGCTCGAGTATTCGCGAGACACGCGCGAGCATCTTGAACGCCGGCGGCAACTCGTCGCGATGCACGCTCGCAAGCGCCGCGCGCAGCTCGTACAGCGCGAGCTTCATCCATAGCTCGCTCGTCTGATGCTGGACGATGAACAGCATCTCGTTGTGATCCGGCGACAGCGGATGCTGCGCATGCAGGATCGACCCCAGCGCGAGATAGTCGCCATAGCTCATCGACTTCGAGAAATCGAGCTTGGCGTCGTGCCAGCCCTCGGCTGCATCGGCGCTCATGTGCGGCGCGTGCGTTTCGCGCGTGGCCGCCGTGCCGCCGTGGCCGAACGGGCAACCTTGCGCGCGTGCTTCTTCCGTCATCTTCATGTGGTCGGTCATCGCGGGCTCCTCAGGTCACGGCGCCGCGCGCGGCGAATTCGGGCGCGCGCCAGGTCTCGCGCGTGAGCACGTCGCGCAGATGCTCGACGGCGTCCCACACATCGACGTAACGCGTGTAGAGCGGCGTAAAACCAAAACGCAGCACGTGCGGCTCGCGATAGTCGCCGATCACGCCGCGCGCGATCAGTGCCTGCATCACCTCGTAGCCGTGCGGATGCTCGAAGCTCGCATGCGAGCCGCGTTGCGCATGCGCGCGCGGCGTAACGAGCTTGAGCGGAAATTCCTTGCAGCGCGTTTCGACCAGTTCGATGAACAGATCGGTCAACGCCAGCGACTTCTTGCGCACGGCCTGCATGTCGGTTTGCAGGAATACATCGAGCCCGCATTCGACGAGCGCCATCGACACCATGGGCTGCGTGCCGCACAGGAACCGGCCGATGCCGTCGTCGGCGGCGTAGGTCGGCTCCATCGCGAACGGCGCGCGATGTCCCCACCAGCCCGACAGCGGCTGCTCGAACTCGCCCTGATGACGGTGCGGCACCCAGACGAACGCAGGCGAACCCGGGCCGCCGTTCAGATATTTGTACGTGCAGCCGACGGCGCAATCCGCGCCGACACCGTTCAGATCGACAGGCACGGCGCCCGCCGAGTGCGCGAGATCCCACAGCGCGAGCGCGCCCGCCCGATGGATCAGCTGCGTGAGCGCGGCCATGTCGTGCATGTAGCCGGTGCGGTAGTTCACGTGCGTGATCATCGCGACGGCGACATCGTCGGTGAGCGCGGCGGGCAGTTCCGAAGGATCGTCGATGAGCCGCAGTTCATAGCCGCGACCGAGTTGCTTGATGAGGCCCTGCGCGATGTACAGATCGGTTGGGAAATTGGAGCGCTCGGACACGATCACGCGACGCTTCGGATCACGCGCGTCCTGCATGCGCAGCGCCGCCGACAGCACCTTGAAGAGGTTGATCGAAATCGTGTCGGTGACGACGACTTCGTTGTGCGCTGCGCCGATCAGCGGCGCGAGCTTGTTGCCGAGGCGCCTGGGCAGCGCGAACCAGCCGGCCGTGTTCCAGCTGCGGATCAGCCCGTTGCCCCATTCGGCGCCGATCACAGTCTGCGCGCGCTGCGCGGCGGCGGCGGGCGGCACGCCGAGCGAGTTGCCGTCCAGATAGATGACCTCCGGCGCGAGCGCGAACTGGTTGCGCAAGGGCGCGAGCGGATCGGCTGCGTCGAGGGCGAGTGCTTCGTCACGTTGATTCATGGTGTTCGTTCAGTCGAAAGAGAAAGCGGAAGCGGAGATAAGCGGTCAGGCGCGATGTCGCGGTTCGGGCAGCGCACGCAGCACGGCGCGCACGGGGCTGGCATCGAGCGTCGTCAGCTTGAGCGGCAGCGCGATCAGCTCGTAATCGCCGGGCGCGACGGCGTCGAGCACGATGCCTTCGAGTATCGCCATCCGATGCACGCGGATGCGCTGATGCGCGTCCATCGTTTTCGATTCCTGCGGATCGAGCGACGGCGTATCGATGCCGATCAGCTTCACGCCGCGCGCGGCGAGCAGATCGATGGTGCCGGGCGAAACGGCGCAGAACGCGCTGTCCCACGTGCGCGTCGGCGCCTCGCGATAGGTGCGCAGCAGCACGCGCGGCGGCACATCGTCGAGCGACGCCGCGATGTGCGACGGCGTCACCAGCGGCTGCGCGCCAATGCAATGAATCACCCGACAGCGGCCCAGATAGGCATCGAGCGGCACCGCGCCGATCGCCGCGCCGTTCGCGTCGTAGTGAAGCGGCGCGTCGGTGTGCGCGCCTGTGTGCGGCGAGAGCGTCAGCCGCGCGACGTTGACGGGCGAGCCCGCCTCCATCCGCCATACGCGCTCGATGCCGACGGGCGTGTCGCCCGGCCAGACGGGCGTCGCCGTATCGACGGCGGGCGTGATATCCCACAGCGTATTCATGCGTCCCCTGTGTTGTTCTGCATCCATCTATCGATGATAGGCGGCATCAGACGAAATGTGCTTGCTAAAAAAACTGTTTATTTCCGCGCCTTTGGAACATAATTTGAGACAAACGGGAAAGGGAGACCGAAAATGAACGCGATCTCACTGGACGCCACCGATTGCCGTATCTTGACGGTGCTGCAGCACGAAGGACGAATCAGCAATCTCGATCTGGCGGAGCGCATCTCGCTTTCGCCGTCAGCGTGTCTACGCCGTTTGCGCCTGCTGGAAGAGCAGGGTGTGATCGAGCGCTATCGCGCGTGCCTGAACCGTGAAGTGCTGGGGTTCGAACTGGAAGCGTTCGTGCAGGTGTCGATGCGCAACGACCAGGAAAACTGGCACGAGCGCTTCGCGGAGGCGCTGCGCGACTGGCCGGAAGTGGTCGGCGCGTTCGTCGTGACGGGGGAGACGCATTACCTGCTGCGCGTGCTCGCCCACAATCTCAAGCACTATTCGGATTTCGTGCTCGGCCGGCTGTACAAGGCGCCGGGCGTGATGGACATCCGCTCGAACATCGTGCTGCAGACGCTCAAGGAAGATTCGGGCGTGCCCGTTGCGCTCGTGACGGGCGCCAAGGTGCAGCAGCCGGGATAGCGGCGCCGCGCTCGGAGCGCGGCGAATATGGCAGGTGTGGGGGCGCTTTCAGGCTGGGTATTCAGGCCGCGCTTCGAGGCCGCAAAATCGGGCCGCGAAGTCAGGCCGCAAAATCAGGCCGCAAAATCACGCCGCGTTTTGCGCACGCGGCTCGCGTGTGCCCGGCTGACGCCGAGCGTTCAGCCCAGCCGCTTCAAACCGTGGAACTCGCCATTGTGGAACACGAGCGGCTCGGTCTCCGAGGCGTGCTCGTGGACGCCGCAGCGCTCCACTTCGCCGACGAAAATCACGTGATCGCCTTCGTCGTAACGGCTGCGGTTGTGACATTCGAACCACGCCAGCGCGCCATCGAGCACGGGCATGCCCGTGTCGCCCGCCGCATGCGACACCCCTTCGAACCGGTCGCCCTTGACGGTCGCGAAGCGCTTGCACAACTCCAGCTGCGACGCGGCCAGCACGTTGACGACATAATGACTGTTCGAGCGGAACACGGGCATCGAGGCCGAGCGTGTCGCGAGGCTCCACAGCACGAGCGGCGGCGAAAGCGAAACCGAGTTGAACGAGCTGGCCGTGATCCCGATCAACGCACCCGACGGCGCGCGTGTCGTAATGACGGTGACGCCCGTCGCGAATTGGCCCAGCGCGCGGCGAAAGGCGGCGGCGTCGAAATTGGGTGCGTTGGCGCGCTTCATCGGTCGAGGCATTCCGGCGAATGGACCGCTTGATGCAGCGACCAGAGGGAAAAAATCGGTTCGAAGGTCATGTAGAAATTCGGCGAATTGCCCCAATTTTAACTGCAATCGCAGGGACTCTGGCGCGGGCGGCAGGCGGGACAAGGCGGCGCGCATGGTACGGATGGTGCATGCTGCGTGCGTGAATCCCCAAAAAAGCGGAGTATGGCGCCGGTCGGATGCGGTGAAGCATCGAGTTCAAATGACTGCGGCGAACCCGCGCTTGCGCACAGGCAGGCGCCGCGGTGAGCCAATCCAAGGAGCGAGCATGAGTCAGTCGGTCGAAACCGCCACGCTGGGCGGCGGATGTTTCTGGTGCCTGGAAGCGGTGTATCTGGGCGTCGATGGGGTGACGTCGGTGGAATCGGGCTATGCGGGCGGGCATGTGCAGAATCCGTCGTACGAGCAGGTGTGTGACGGCGACACGGGGCATGCGGAGGTCGTCAAGGTCGAGTTCGATCCGGCGCGCATCACCTATCGCGAGATCCTCGATATTTTCTTCGCGATCCATGATCCGACGCAGCTCAACCGCCAGGGCAACGACGTCGGCACGCAATATCGCTCGGTGATCTTCACGCACTCGGACGCGCAGCGCGACAGCGCGCTGCAGGCGATCCGCGACATTCAGGCAGAAGGCATCTACGACGGCCAGATCGTTACGCAGGTGCTGCCGCTCGACGGCAACTACTTCCCCGCCGAGGCGTATCACCAAAACTACTTCGCGCAGCATCCGGATCAGGGCTATTGCGCGTTCGTCGTCGCGCCGAAGGTGGCGAAGTTCAGGCAGAAGTTCGCGCACCGGATCAAGGCAGGCGTGTGATCACGGCTTGATCGGGAAGATTTGACGTAGCAGGTCGCGCGGCGCGGGTCGGATTGGCTCGCGCCGCGTTTGTTCAATCAGCTTGCGATGCGCTTTCAGCACGCGCGTTTTCAGTCTTCGCGCTTTCAGCCCTCGCGCCACGCAGCCGCTCGCAGGCGGCGGCAATTTGCGCCGCGAGCTTCACGCAGGTGAGCGGCGCGGACCCTTCGGCCTTGTTGTTCGCGGCGATCAGCACCGGCTGTCCGGCGATGGCGTAACGCGCGGCGAGTTCGGCGAGCGCGTTGCGGGTGTCCGGGTCTTCGTCGACGAGCTTGTCGAACGGTTCGTACTTCGCTTTCGCCTGCTCGTACCTGAAGCCGCCGTGCAGGCTCCAGCGCACGATCAGCGGTCCCGCGGGCTGATCATGCGGTTCGTCGAGCATCGCGAGCGCGGCCGCCTGGCGCGACGGATCGGGCATCCGTGCATGAATGCCGACGCAATAGCGCACGCCCGTCGCCTTCAGCGCGCGGATCAGGCGCGGCGTCAGCAGACTCGCGTCGCGGATTTCGACGGCGTAGCAGGTGTCGCCTTCGAGAGCCGGCAGCGCGCCGAGGAAGGCCGTCAGCCGGTCGACGAACAACGCGGGCTGCGCCAGCATCTGGTTCGGCAGCGGCGAGAACTGGAACACCAGCGCGCCCGCCTTCTTGCCGAGCCCGTCGATACATGGCCGCACGAATTCGTCGATCGCCAGCTGCGCATTCAGAAAGCACGGATTCTCCGACACCGGCTCGCCGCGTTCGGCGCGCACGGTCGCGTCGGTGACGAGCGCCGGTGCTTTCACGATGAAGCGGAAATGGTCGGGCACCTGCTGCGCGTAGCGCAGGTAGTCGGTGAGCGTCAGCGGCGCGTAGAACGAGCGGTCGATGCTCACCGTGCGCAGCAGCGGATGCGCGCTGTACGCGGCGAGTCCGTCGCGCGAGAGCTTGCTGTTGCTGTAGTCGTCGCCGTAGACGATGCCTTTCCAGCCCGGAAACGACCACGTCGACGTACCCAGATGCACTTGCGGCGGCAACTGGCTCGCGAGCTGGATGATGTCGTCGGCGGGTGCAGCGGCGAGGACGTCGCGGGCGCGGCGCCTTTTGGGCGGCGCGTCGTCTGGCGAGTGAGGCGTGGCGGGCTCGGCCGCAGCCGGTGAAGGAACGGCGGGACGGGCGGCCGGCGCGGCATCGACGGGATTGCCGAACATGTCGAGTTGCACGCAGCCGTCGGGCGCGTCGGGAACGGCGTGGTCTTCCATCGATTGATCGCGAGTGACGGGAACCCCATCCGCTGCGGACGAACGCGCGAAACGCGTCCTGCCCGAAGCGGATTCAGCCCGCGATTTTACAGCGGCTTCTCGTACATGAAGCGGCGCGACCACGGCAGTGTTTTGGCGCTGCGTCCCGCCTTGCGGCACACCACCTGGAAGATCGATACGTCGTCGTGTTCGAACGCGTACGCGCAGCCGGCGAGGTACACGCGCCAGATGCGGAACTTCTCGTCGTCGACGAGCTGCTTGGCTTTCTCGGCGTTTGCTTCGAAGCGCTCGGCCCAGATGTCGAGCGTATGAGCATAGTGGCGGCGCAGGCTTTCGACGTCGAACGCTTCGAGCCCGCCGCGCTGCATCGATTCGAGCGCGAGGCTGATATGCGGCAGCTCGCCGTCGGGAAACACGTACCGGTCGATGAACTCGCCGCCGCCGAGCGCCGTTTCGCCGCTGTCGTAATCCGTCGACGTGATGCCGTGATTCATCGCGATGCCGTCGTCCGTCAGCAGGTCGTGAATCTTCTGGAAATAGCCGGGCAGATTCTTGCGTCCCACGTGCTCGAACATGCCGACGCTCGTGATGCGGTCGAACTGGCCTTCGACGTCGCGGTAGTCCTGCAGCCGGATCTCGATCTGGCCTTCGAGTCCAGCGTCCTTCACGCGCTGCGTGGCGAGATCGAACTGGTTCTGCGACAGCGTCACGCCGACGCACTTCGCGCCGAACTTCTGCGCCGCGCGCAGCACGAGCGCGCCCCAGCCGCAGCCGATATCGAGCAGACGCTGGCCCGGCTGGACCTGGATCTTGGTGAGGATGTGGTCGATCTTCTTGATCTGCGCGGTCGCGAGATCTTCGTCGCCGTTCTCGAAGTACGCGCACGAGTACACCATGTTCTCGTCGAGCCACAGTCTGTAGAACTCGTTCGAGACATCGTAGTGATACTGGATCGCTTTCTTGTCCGACGTTTTCGTGTGATTGAAGTAGCGCCGCACGCGCGCGAGCTTGCTTGCGCTCGTCACCGTGCTGCGCGCAAGCGAATAGCCGATGTTGATGATGTCGGACAGCTTGCCTTCGATATCGATCTTGCCCTTCACGTACGCCTCGCCGAGATTGTCGAGACTCGGTTCGAGCAGGAGGGGCAGCGCCGACGCGCTATTCACCTTCAGCGTGACCTGCGGCGACGCGAACGTGCCGAAGTCGTGTTGCTGGCCATCCCACAGCACGAGGCGCGCCGGAAGATTGGCCTTCGTTTTGACTTCTTCTACCCACTGCGCCAGCTTCTTCTCCCAGAACATGTGATTTCTCCGTGTCCAATGAATCAAAGCAAAGCCTGTTCAATCGCAGTGCGCAGCGCGCGCCCGTCTGGGCGCGCGCGTTCGGACCTTCAGTCGACGCGCATGCGATCCTGCCGGCGCAGCGGAGCGTCGCGCATCGTCGGGCACGACGCGCCGCGCGGCCGGCGTATCGAAGCGTCAGGGCGACAGACGTGAAATCGTCCAGTCGGTGCCCACGCGCGTATAGAGCATGCGGTCGTGCAGACGCGAAGGGCGCCCTTGCCAGAACTCGATCGCCTCGGGAGTCAGTCGATAACCGCCCCAATGCGGCGGGCGCGGCGGATTTTCTCCGTATTGTGCGCTGAATTCACGTTCGCGCGCTTCCAGAAGCGCTCGGCTTTCAATCACCTTACTCTGCTCGGACGCCCATGCGCCGATGCGCGAGCCGACGGGACGCGAGGCGAAGTATGCATCGCTTTCTGCGTCGCTTGTCTTGACGACGGTGCCCTCGATGCGCACCTGACGCTCGAGTTCGATCCAGTAGAAAAGCAGGCTTGCGTGCGGGTTTTGCGCGAGTTCGCGGCCTTTGCGGCTTTCGTAGTTCGTGAAGAAGACGAAGCCTCGCTCGTCCACGCCCTTGATCAGCACGATGCGCGCCGAAGGCCGGCCGCGCTCGTCGACCGTCGCAAGGGTCATCGTGTTCGGCTCGGGGAGTTGCGCGTCGATGGCCTGCTTGAACCAGGCGTCGAATTGACGGAACGGATTCGGGTCGACGTCGGCGATGTCCAGCGAGCCGCGCGAATAGTTTTTGCGGAGGTCGGCAAGAGTGCTCATGTTTTTATGCAAGCGCTACAGTGGGGCCAGTATAGCTA
The DNA here is from genome assembly GCF_037126505.1 of Paraburkholderia bengalensis. Taxonomy (NCBI): domain Bacteria; kingdom Pseudomonadati; phylum Pseudomonadota; class Betaproteobacteria; order Burkholderiales; family Burkholderiaceae; genus Paraburkholderia; species Paraburkholderia bengalensis. Next base: position 46,435 of record NZ_JACFYJ010000035.1, on the reverse strand, counting down.
AGGACAGAATTTCCTGCGTCCAACAGGATCAGTTCGACGACGCGCGGAAGGGGACGTAAGGCAGGACGTGAAGCTCGATGTGAAGCGGGCCGTAAAGCGGGCAGTAAAGCGGGCCGTAAAGCGGGCCGCCGGCGTCGATGCGCGCGATCAGGCAAAATACGAGCTTCAATGCACGCCGACGCCCAAGCGATATACGCGATACGCAAGCGAACCGTCAGCCTGCCGACGCACGAATCCGCCAAGCCACACATCATGTCCACGCCTCTCGTTACCGGGCAATCCGATCTTACTACCGACCTCAACGCGCATGAAACCATCGACCGCGCGCGCCGTTTCGGGGGCGTCGCGCGTCTGTACGGCGCGGGCGCGCTGGCCGCGTTCGAGCGCGCTCGCGTGGGCCGTGATCGGCATCGGGGGCGTCGGCTCGTGGGCGGCGAAGCGCTCGCGCGCACGGCGATCGGCAGCATCACGCTGATCGATCTCGACAACGTCGCCGAGAGCAACACGAACCGGCAGATTCACGCGCTCGACGGCAACTACGGCAAGCCGAAAGTCGATGCGATGGCCGAGCGCATCAAGCTGATCGATCCGCAGTGCGACGTGCGCGTGATCGAAGACTTCATCGAGCCCGACAACTTCGCCAAGGTGCTGGGCGGCGGCTTCGACTACGTGGTCGACGCGATCGACAGCGTGCGCACGAAGACGGCGCTGATCGCGTGGTGCGTCGAACACGGGCAGCCGCTCATCACGGTCGGCGGCGCGGGCGGGCAGCTCGATCCGACGCGCATCCGCATCGACGATCTCGCGCAGACCATCCAGGACCCGCTGCTGTCGAAAGTGCGCGGCCAGTTGCGCAAGCACCACGGCTTTGCGCGCGGACCGAAAGCGAAGTTCAAGGTCAGCGCCGTGTACTCGGACGAGCCGCTGATCTATCCGGATGCGGCCGTGTGCGATATCGACGAAGTGGCCGAGCACGTCACGACGTCGCCCGGTCATCATGGACCCGTCGGCCTGAACTGCGCGGGGTTCGGGTCGAGCGTGTGCGTGACGGCGAGCTTCGGCTTCGCTGCCGTATCGCATGTGCTGCGCGCGCTGGCGAAGAGCGCGTCCTGACGTCACGTTCGACCCGCGCCCGCTGAACGAAAAAACGCGGCACATGGCCGCGTTTTTTCATGGTTGCGTGCAAACGCTCAGTTCAGCAACGCGCTCAACCTGCGACGCCATTTCGCCACCAGCTCCGGCTGGTGCGCCGCGAGATCGAACACCGACAGCATCGTCTTGCGGCCGATGTCCTCACGGAACGCACGGTCGCGCTGCACGATGGCCAGCAGATGTTCGAGAGCCGGCTCGTACTTGCGACGCGCGATGAATGCGCTCGCGAGATCGAAGCGCGCGTCGAGGTCGTCGGGATGCGCGGCCACCTGAGCTTCGAGCGCATCCGTGGGCGGCAGGTCGGCGGCAGCGTCGACGGCGTCCAGGCGCGTCTTGATCGCGTTGTAGCGCGCGTCGATGCCTTGCGTCGTTTTCGGCGACAGCAGATCGTTTTCTTTTTGCGCTTCGTCGAGGCGGTTGTCTTCGAGCAGCAGCTCCATCAGATCGAGCCGCGCTTCGTCGAAGCCCGGGTCGTAAGCGAGCGCGGCCTTCAGCGCGTCATACGCGTCGGCGCGGCGGCCTTCGGCGAGCGCCATCGCGGCTTCCGCGCGCGCGGCTTCCGCGCCGTCCGGCACGAGGCGGTCGAGGAACTGGCGCAGCTGGCCTTCGGGCAGCACGCCGATGAACTGATCGACCGGCCGTCCGTCCGCGAACGCGACGACGTGCGGAATGCTGCGCACCTGGAAGTGCGCCGCGAGTTCCTGGTTCTCGTCGACGTTCACCTTCACGAGGCGCCATTTGCCTTCGTATTCGGCTTCGAGCTTCTCGAGCATCGGGCCGAGCGTCTTGCACGGTCCGCACCACGGCGCCCAGAAGTCGACCAGTACGGGCGTGAGCATCGATGCGCTGATGACGTCCTTTTCGAAAGTCGCGAGAGTGGTGTCCATGGGCTGTCTCTTCCTTGAATCGGTACGCTTGAATAGTTGGGGGCGGCGCGCGCGGTTTCAATGCGGCGCGGCGCGGTACGACACGCGTGCCAACGCGTGCGGCATCGAAACCGCGCGCGCCATCGATGCCAGCCAGTCAGTCTAGCGCGGCTTGCGCTCGGGCAGCGGAATCCACTCGGTTTCGCCGGGCACCTTGCCCATTTCCTGATGGGTCCACGCGAGCTTCGCGCGCTCGATTTTTTCGCGCGAACTCGCGACGAAATTCCATTCGATGAAGCGCTCGCCTTCGAGTTTCTCGCCGCCGAGCAGCATCACCGTTGCGCCGTTCGTGCTGGCAAGCGTGACGGTTTCGCCCGGGGCGAGCACGGCCATCTGCGCGACTTCGAAGGGCTCGCCGTCGAGCGACAGGTCGCCGTCGACCAGATAGACGCCGCGTTCTTCGTGCTCGGGTTCGAGCGCAAGCGCGCTGCCGGGGGAAAAATGAGCAGCAGCATACAGCGTGCCGGAGAACGTGCGCGTCGGCGCCGTCTTGCCGAACGAGGTGCCCGCGATGATCCGCAACGTGACGCCGTTGCGCTCGATTTCCGGCAGCGTGGCGCCCGCATGGTGCTCGAACGAAGGCTCGGTGTCCTCGTCGGCGAGGGGCAGCGCGACCCATGTCTGGATGCCGTGAACCGTCGACCCGTTGGCGCGCTCCGGCTCCGGCGTGCGCTCCGAATGGACGATGCCGCGGCCCGCCGTCATCCAGTTGACGTCGCCGGGGACGATCTTCTGTTCGGAGCCGAGGCTGTCGCGATGCATGATTGCGCCTTCGAACAGATACGTGACGGTCGCGAGGCCGATATGCGGATGCGGACGCACATCGAGGCCCGTGCCTGCGGGCAGCGTGGCAGGGCCCATGTGATCGAAGAAGATGAACGGACCAACAAGGCGCGCGGCCATGGCAGGCAAGACGCGGCGCACGGCCAGGTTGCCGATGTCGCGCACGTGAGGCTTGAGAACCGCTTTGATCGAGGAGGGCATGACGGGCTCGGTGGGTGGGGACAGGACGGGTCATTCTACTGCCCGAGGGCAGTGCGCGCGTGGCAGGGCGCGCACCGGCAAGCGTCTTCAGGCGTCGGCAAGCGCGTGGCGAGCGCCGCACTTGCTCGCCGCTCCGCTACACTCATCTGTTTGAAGAAGATCAAAGAGGAGTCCGGATGTCGCCGAAAGATCTGCTGTTCGCGCTGATCGTCGTTCTGGCGTGGGGCGTCAACTTCGTGGTGATCAAGGTCGGCCTGCATGGCGTTCCGCCGATGCTGCTCGGTGGGCTGCGTTTCACGCTCGCCGCCATCCCCGCCGTGTTCTTTATCAAACGCCCGCAGATGCCGTGGCGCTGGCTCGTCGCCTACGGCGCGACGATCTCGCTCGGCCAGTTCGCCTTTCTGTTTTCGGCGATGTACGTCGGCATGCCGGCCGGTCTTGCGTCCCTCGTCCTGCAGGCGCAGGCGTTCTTCACGCTCGGCTTCGCCGCGCTGTTCCTGCATGAGCGCTTTCGCGCGCAAAACGTGCTCGGCCTCGCGATCGCGGCGATCGGTCTTGCCGTGATCGGCATGCAGGGCGGCCGCGCGATGACGCTCGCCGGCTTTCTGCTCACGCTGTGCGCGGCCGTCATGTGGGCGCTCGGCAACATCGTCACGAAGAAGGTCGGCAAGGTCGATCTGGTCGGGCTGGTGGTGTGGGGCAGCCTGGTTCCGCCCGTGCCGTTCTTCGCGCTCTCGTATCTGCTCGAAGGGCCGCAGCGGATTGGCGCGGCGTTGACGGGCATCGGCGTTTCGTCGGTGCTGGCGATCGTCTATCTGGCGTTCGTCGCGACGCTGCTCGGCTATGGCTTGTGGAGCCGTCTGCTGTCGCGCCATCCCGCGGGGCAGGTCGCGCCGTTTTCGCTGCTGGTGCCGATCGTCGGGCTGGCGTCGGCGTCGTTGTTGCTGGGCGAGTCGCTGTCGGCTGCCCAGATCGGCGGCGCGGCACTGGTGATGGCGGGGCTCGCTGTGAATGTGTTCGGCGGCTGGGTCGCCGAACGGCTCGCAGTTGCCCGCTGACAGCGTGTGGTCCCTGATACCTTGCGATTTCGCCAGCAGCACGAAGGACCCATGCGCATGCCAGCGAACCCGACGCGTTGCGGACAACAACGGGACGTTCAGGTCATCCGGCTCTTCGCCAGCGGCGGATTCGCCGCGAAGTACCGTTTGATACCGCTCATGATCGCGTTGGCCATCTTGTCGCGATAAGCGTCGTCGTTCAGGCGGCGCTCTTCGTCCGGGTTGCTGATGAACGCGGTCTCGACGAGGATCGACGGAATGTCGGGCGCCTTCAGCACCGCGAAGCCCGCCTGCTCGACGCTGCCCTTGTGCAGCTTGTTGATCCCGCCGATTTCCTTCAGCACGAAATTGCCGTAGCGCATCGAATCGCGGATCTGCGCGGTCGTCGACATGTCGAACAGCGCGCGGTTGACGTTGGCATCGGCGGATTTGATGTTGATGCCGCCGATCTGATCCGACGAGTTCTCCTTGTTCGCCATCCAGCGCGCGGCCGCGCTCGACGCGCCATGCTCCGACAGCGCGAACACCGATGATCCGCTCGCTTCCGGCGTCGTGAACGCGTCGGCGTGGATCGACACGAACAGGTCCGCGCCGACCCGCCGCGCCTTCTGCACGCGCACGTTCAGCGGCACGAAGAAGTCGGCGTCGCGCGTCATCATCGCGCGCATGTTCGGCTGCGCGTCGATCTTCGCGCGCAGTTTCTTCGCGATGTCGAGCGCGACGTGCTTCTCGTAGGTGCCGCTGCCGCCGATCGCGCCGGGGTCTTCGCCGCCGTGGCCGGGATCGATCGCCACGGTGAGCAGGCGCACCGTATTGCTGCCTTTCTTCGGCCCTGTGAACTTGTAGGTATCGTCGTCGGCGTTGCTGTCGGTGTCCGTGTCGCTGTCGTTGTTGCGCGCGATGACGGGGGGCGCGGGCGGCGCAGCGGGGCTTCGACGGCGCGTGCGGCGCAGGCGCGGGTGCAGGTGCGATGTGCGCGGGCGGCCGCAGCACGGGGGCCGATGGCGAACCCGAAGGGGCGTTGTTCTGCGCGTACTTCTCGAAGAACGCTTCGCTGCTGTCGCCGGGCGGCGTGGTCGGGCCGCTCAAGGTTGCAGCCGGCGGCGCAGCGTTGTCCTTCAGTTGCTGTTCCTTGCGCTCGGTCTGCGCGAGCAGGTCCATCAGCGGATCGGGCGCGACGGCGGGATACAGATCGAACACGAGCCGATACTTATACGTGCCGACGGGCGGCAGCGTAAACACCTGCGGCTTCACCGAGCCTTTCAGGTCGAACACCATCCGCACGACATGCGGCTGGTACTGCCCGACCCGCACCGATTGAATCTGCGGATCATTCGGCGCGATCTTCGAGACAAGATCCTTCAGCGCCTGATCGAGATCGAGACCGTTCAGATCGACGACCAGCCGGTCCGGGCCTTGCAGCAACTGCTGCGTATTCTGCAGCGGCTGGTCGGACTCGATGGTCACGCGCGTGTAGTCGCGCGCGGGCCATACGCGCACGCCGAGCACGGAAGAAGCGAACGCGAAGCGCGGCGCCGCGAGCCCGAGGACGAGCGTGGAAGCGCCCGCGCGAAGAATCTGCCGGCGCCGCCAGTTATGCGTCGCGGTGGCCGCGGATTCGATCGAGCGGAACGGTTTGATCAACATCTTTCGAGACATGCCTTTCCTGGTTCGCTGTACGCCCGGGCGACCAGCACGCGGCCATCGCCGTCGACGTCGAGCGAGAAGACGAGATCCGGCCCACCCAGCAGACTGCCCGCGCGTTGCGGCCATTCGACGAGGCAGACGGCGCCGCTGTCGAAGTACTCGCGAAAGCCTGCATCGGCCCATTCGGCCGGATCATTGAAACGGTAGAGATCGAAGTGGTACAGCGCGAGTTCCCCATCCGGCAGCTCGACCGTGTAGGGCTCGACGAGCGTATAGGTCGGGCTGCGCACGCGGCCCGTGTGTCCGAGGGCGCGCAACGTGGCGCGCACGAGCGTCGTCTTGCCGGCGCCCAGGTCGCCTTCGAGCTGCACCTGGAGGCCGTTGAAAGTACGCTGGCCCGTCGCGCTGGCCGCGCCGCGCACGGCCACGATGGCCTGCGCGAACCGTTCGCCGAATGCCGTCGTCGCGGCTTCGTCCGCGAGCGCGAACTGGCGCTCCAGCAGGACGGCGGCAGACGGTCGATTGGCGTGACGGGGTTGATCGGGCATTCTCGTAAAATGGCGTAATGAACCAAGGCCAGAAGCATCCCGTGTCCGACCCGCATCGCGATGGATCATCGCCGCCCGGTCTGCCGAATGAGACGTCGAATCAGGCACCGCATGATGAAGCACCTGTTGCGCTTCGCAATGATGAAGCGCAACTGGCCGCGCTTGCTTCGCGTATCAAGGACTGGGGGCGCGAACTGGGTTTCGGCGCGGTCGGCATCAGCGACATCGATCTGTCGAACGCCGAAGCGGGGCTTGCAGCCTGGCTCGACGCGGGTTGTCACGGCGAGATGGATTATATGGCCAAACATGGGATGAAACGTGCGCGCCCCGCCGAGCTTGTGGCCGGCACGCGACGCGTGATCTCCGTGCGCATGGCCTATCTGCCCGTTTCTTCAGGTGCGCGAAAGGGCGTTGAAAGTGCGGGAGACGCGGGCCCTGCCGATCAGCACGCGCAGCAGGTCCAGCACGACTGGCGGCTCGAAGAACGCGCGCGGCTCGCCGATCCCGCTGCGGCCGTCGTGTCGATTTATGCGCGTGGCCGCGACTATCACAAGGTGATGCGCAACCGCCTGCAGCAACTCGCCGAGCGCATCGAGGCCGACATTGGCGCGTACGGCTACCGCGTGTTCACCGATTCGGCGCCCGTGCTCGAAGTCGAACTCGCGCAGAAGGCGGGCACGGGCTGGCGCGGCAAGCACACGCTGCTGCTTCAGCGCGACGCGGGCTCGCTGTTCTTTCTCGGCGAGATCTTCGTCGATCTGCCGCTGCCGACTGATGCCGACGTGTTGGACAAAGGCGCGGACAAAGGCGCGGCCGAACGCGCGGTCAAAAGCGCGCCCGAGACGCCCGGCGCGCATTGCGGAAGCTGCACGCGCTGTATCGACGTCTGTCCGACGGCGGCCATCGTCGCGCCGTATCGCGTCGATGCGCGCCGCTGCATCTCCTATCTGACGATCGAACTGAAGGGCAGTATTCCCCAGGACTTGCGGCCGCTGATCGGCAATCGTGTGTATGGCTGTGACGATTGCCAGCTCGCGTGTCCATGGAACAAGTTCGCGCAGGCCGCGCCCGTCGGCGATTTCGACGTGCGGCATGGACTGGATCGCGCGTCGCTGGTCGAGCTGTTCGGCTGGAGCGCAATGGACTTCGACACGCGCATGCAAGGCAGCGCGATCCGCCGCATCGGCTACGAATGCTGGCTGCGCAATCTGGCCGTCGGCATGGGCAATGCGCTGCGCGCGCCGCGCGACACGCTGTCCGCCGATGCGCGCACGGCTATCGTCGAGGCGCTGCGCCGGCGCGCCGATGATCCGTCGGCGCTCGTGCGCGAGCATGTCGGATGGGCGCTCGAAGCCGCGTAGGCCGGCCGTTCGAAGAGAGAAGAAGGGGACCACATCATGTTCAATGCAGTGATCGATGCGCCGTTCGGCAAGATCGGCGTGCGAACGCAAGGCGAGACCGTGCGCGAGATCGTCTATTTGCCGGACTCGGTGGCGAGTGTCGCGCCCGATTCGCCGCTCGCCAAAGAAGCCGTCGAGCAGATCGGACACTACCTTGAACGTGCGTCGGCGACCTTCGATCTGCCCCTCGCCGACGTCGGCACGCCATTCCAGCGGCGCGTGTGGCAAGCGATCAGCGCGATTGCGCCTGGCGTCGTGCTGACTTACGGACAACTGGCCAAAGAGATCGGCAGCGTGCCGCGCGCGGTCGGGCAAGCGTGCGGCTCGAACTTCTTTCCGATTGTGATTCCGTGTCATCGCGTGGTCGGGGCGGGCGGCATCGGCGGCTTTGCGCATACGGGCGGCGACGGCTACTATCGCAACGTCAAACGCTGGCTACTCAAACACGAAGGCATTCCCTACGCATGACTGATGTGCAGACTGATGAGCTCGCGGGGAACGCGCAGCCCGCGTCGCCGCTGCTTTTGACGAGCGGCGCGTCGATCGACGCGTTCTGCGATGCACTGTGGCTCGAGCATGGTCTCGCGCGCAACACGCTCGACGCGTATCGGCGCGACTTGCGGCTCTTTTCCGAGTGGCTCGCGCAGACGCGCACCGCTTCGCTCGATACGGCGAGCGAAGCCGATCTGACTGCGTACAGCGCCGCGCGGTCGAGCGACAAATCGACGTCGGCGAACCGGCGCCTGTCGGTTTTTCGCCGCTACTATGCGTGGGCCGTGCGCGAGCATCGCGCGGCGGCGGACCCGACGCTGCGTATCCGTTCGGCCAAGCAGCCGCCGCGCTTTCCGTCGACGCTCACGGAAGCCCAGGTCGAAGCGCTGCTCGGCGCGCCCGATGTGACCACGCCGCTCGGCCTGCGCGATCGCACGATGCTCGAGCTGATGTACGCAAGCGGCCTGCGCGTCAGCGAACTTGTCACACTGAAGACGGTGGAAGTCGGTCTGAACGAAGGCGTCGTGCGCGTGATGGGCAAGGGCTCGAAAGAGCGGCTCATTCCGTTTGGCGAAGAGGCGCATGGATGGATCGAGCGTTATCTGCGTGAATCGCGGCCCGCGCTGCTGGGCCAGCGTTCCGCCGATGCTCTGTTCGTCACTGCGCGCGCCGAAGGCATGACGCGGCAGCAGTTCTGGAACATCATCAAGCGCCACGCGATGACGGCGCACGTTCACGCGCCGCTGTCGCCGCATACGTTGCGCCATGCGTTCGCGACGCATCTGCTCAATCACGGCGCGGATCTGCGTGTTGTGCAACTGCTGCTCGGCCACACCGACATTTCGACGACGCAGATCTACACGCACGTCGCACGCGAGCGCCTCAAGTCGCTGCACGCGACGCATCATCCGCGCGGCTGAAGCCGGCCAGCGCTTGCGCTACTCGCTTTGCGCGCGGCTCGCACGTTGCTTGCTGCGCGGCTTCCTGCGCGGCGCGGCTGGCGAGCCTCATGCCAGATCGCGCAACCGGTGTTTGAGAATCTTGCCCGTCGATGCCGCGGGCAACGCCGCGAGCACGTTGATTTCGGCGGGCCGCTTGTACGGCGCGAGCCTCGTTTCGCACCACGCGTCGAGATCGGCGGGCGTTGCGTGCGCGCCCGCCGTCAGTTCGACAAACGCCACGACTTCCTCGTTGCCCTCCACGGCGCGCCCGATGACCGCCGACTGCACGACCTCGGGATGCGCGTTCAGCACTTGCTCGACTTCGGCGGGATAGACGTTGAAGCCCGAGCGGATGATCAGCTCCTTGCTGCGCCCGGCGATATGCAGCGCGCCGTCCGCGTCGCGACGCGCGAGATCGCCTGTCTTGAGCCAGCCGTCCTGCGTGACGGTGGCGTGCGTCTGCTGCGGATTGCGATAGTAACCGAGCATCACGTTCGGTCCACGCACCCATAGCTCGCCGACTTCACCTGGCGCGACGTCGACGCCATCCATCCCGACGAACCGCACTTCGACGCCCGGAATCACTTGCCCGACCGAGCAATCGGTGCGGGGCGCATCGAGCATGGTCTGGGCCACGGTCGGGCTGCTCTCCGTCATGCCATAGCCGTTGTGCAGCGTGACGCCATAGACGCTCTCGACGCGCGATTTCAGCGCGGCGTCGAGCGGCGAGCCGCCCGAATAGGCAAAGCGCAGATGCGGCGCGGACCACGGCAGGTGCTCGACTTGCAGATGATCGAGCAGCTTTGCGTGCATGGCGGGTACGCCCTGGAAGATCGACACGCGCTCGTCGGCGAGCGCGCGGCGCACGGCTTCGGGCGAAAAGCGCGGCGCGAGCCGCAACGCCGCTCCCGCAAACAGGCTGCCCAGACACACCGACGCGAGCCCGTACACATGAGAAATGGGCAGCACGGCGTAGACGACGTCGTCGGTGTTCACGCGTCGCAATGTGCTGGAAACGGCGGCAATGAACAGCAGGTTGCGGTGCGACAGCATCACGCCCTTGGGCGCACCCGTCGTCCCCGTCGTGTAGATCAGCGCGGCGCACTGGCTGTCGCTGGCCGCGACGGTGGGCTCGGGTTGCGCGTCTTCGTCGATGGCATACGACCACGCGCCGATGTCGATGGCGCCCACGCGCGCCGGCAGAGCGTCATGGCGCTGCCCATGCTGGCGCGCATCCGGCGACGCGTCGACGGCATAGGCGACCATGCGCGGCTGTGCGTGCGCGCGGATCGCATCGACCTCCGCCGCCGACAGCCGCGCGTTCGACACGAGCGCCCACGCATCGAGTTTCGCCGCCGCGAACAGCAGCACGATCTGCACGATGCTGTTCTCCGCCACGATCATCACGCGATCGCCGGGGCGCACGCCTTGTTCCGAAAGCATCGCGGCCACTTGATCGACGGCTTCGGCGAGCTGCGCGCGCGTCAGGCGTCGTTCCTCCTCGATCAGCGCGACACGCTGCGGCTCGCGCGCGGCGGCGAGTTTAACGATATCGGCAATGCGGGAAGGGAGCGCGGCGAGCAGCGCGGTCACGTCGATACCCTGTGCGAGGGCGGGAGATTGCTGGGCTGGATTCAACGGTGTCTCCTTGATGGGCGCCGCAGGTGGGCGACAGGTGCGCGACTCTGCTGCTCTCGCAGCGCCGGCATATTCCGAACGATCGTGCCATCGATCCGGGGTGCGCACAATTGGCCATTCGGCAAATGGCCGTTGCGTTGCGCGGACATTACAATGCGCCGATGAGCAAATCCAGACACGTTTCCGAAACGCCTGCCACGCAGTTTCTGCGCCGTCAAAACGTCGCGTTCGGCGAGCATCCGTACGACTACGTCGAGCATGGCGGCACGGCCGAATCCGCGCGGCAGCTCGGCGTGGACGAGCATCACGTTGTCAAGACGCTGTTGATGGAGGACGAGCACGCCAAGCCGCTGATCGTGCTGATGCACGGCGACCGCACGGTATCGACCAAGAACCTCGCGCGGCAGATCGGCGCGAAGCGCGTCGAACCGTGCAAACCCGAAGTGGCAAGCCGGCATTCGGGCTACATGATCGGCGGCACGTCGCCGTTCGGCACGAAGAAAGCGATGCCCGTGTACGTCGAATCGACGATACTCGAACTCGCGAAGATCTGGATCAACGGCGGCCGGCGTGGATTTCTCATCAGCATCGAACCCCACGTGCTGACTTCGCTGCTGTCGGCGAAGGCGGTGCAGTGCGCGAGCGTCGACTGAGACGCGCGGGTGTTGCGTGTGCCGTTGCACGCGCCTGTTGCACGCGCCTGTTGCACGCGCCTGTAAAAGCAGGTGAAGGGTTCGGTAGAATGTGCGCCGTTGCGCTAGCGGCCCCTCGTGACCAGCGCGGGCGCCCGTGCTCCTTGCGCTTTCCGACACTGATAAGAGTTTCAACATGGAAAACCTGATTGTCGCCGTCGTGAGCTACCTGATCGGCTCGGTGTCGTTTGCCGTGATCGTCAGCGCCGCGATGGGGCTGGCCGACCCGCGCTCGTACGGCTCGAAGAACCCAGGCGCGACGAACGTGCTGCGCAGCGGCAACAAGAAGGCCGCGATCCTGACGCTGCTTGGCGACGCATTCAAAGGCTGGCTCGCCGTGTGGCTCACGGGGCACTTGTCGGCGCGCTTCGGGCTCGACGATACATCCGTCGCGATTTCGGCCGTCGCCGTGTTTCTCGGTCACCTGTATCCGATCTTCTTTCGCTTCAAGGGCGGCAAGGGCGTCGCGACGGCGGCGGGCGTGCTGCTCGCGATCAATCCCATTCTCGGTATCGCGACGCTACTCACCTGGCTGATCGTCGCGTTCTTCACGCGCTATTCGTCGCTGGCCGCGCTGTGCGCGGCAATCTTCGCGCCGCTGTTCGACGGCTTTCTGTTCGGCGCGAATGTGATCGCGCTGGCCGTCGTCGTGATGAGTGCGCTGCTGATCTGGCGGCACCGCGCAAACATCGGGAAGCTGGTGGCGGGGCAGGAGAGCCGCATCGGCGACAAGAAGAAGGCGCAAGCGTCGACGGGCACGGCTTCGAACAAGCATTGAGCTGGCTGCTAGCTTTTGGTTTTGCTTTCGCCAGCCTTGCGCCGCTTCGGGCGGCGCATTTCCTTGCATGCGCCTGAAGCGCCTTTCATGCGCCGCCGTTTGCGCGGTGCCTGAAGAAGGTCGCGCTCAATCGCGGAAGTTGTTGAAGTCGAGAGGCGTGTCGGTCACGTCCTTGCGCAGCATCGCGATCACGCTTTGCAGGTCGTCGCGCTTGGCGCCCGTCACACGCACCGCGTCGCCCTGGATGCTCGCCTGCACCTTGATCTTGCTGTCCTTCACGAGCTTGACGATCTTCTTCGCGAGATCGCCCGACACGCCCTTCTTCACGGTGACGACCTGCTTGACCTTGTCGCCGCCGATCTTCTCGATCTTGCCGTAGTCCAGGAAGCGCACGTCCACATTGCGCTTGGCCATTTTCGACACCAGCACGTCCTTCACCTGGCCGAGCTTGAATTCATCGTCGGCGAACGCGGTCAGTTCGCGTTCTTTCTGCTCGACGCGGGCGTCCGAGCCCTTGAAGTCGAAGCGCGTCGAGATTTCCTTGTTGGACTGCTCGATCGCGTTCTTCACTTCGATCATGTTGGCTTCGCAGACGACGTCAAACGATGGCATTGCTTTCTCCCATTTGTTTCGCGGGGCGCCGCGCAAGGCTGCGGGCGGCGCACTCGCTATAATCACGAACCGGTGTCATTTTACCGACGCCTTTCCCTTTTGCCCAAGGTTCGCGGGCGGGTTGCCGCCCGCCTCGTCAGCCGCGCGGCGCTTGCCAGAACCTCAGATGTCCCAGCCCGATTCCGTTTCCTTCTCTGCCGACTACCCGCTCAAGTCGCACAACACGTTCGGTTTCGACGTCCGCGCTCAGCTCGCCTGCCGCATCGAAAGCGAGGCGCAACTGCTTGCCGCTCTGCGCGACCCGCGCGTGGCGGGCCTGCCGCGGCTGGTGCTGGGCGGCGGCAGCAACGTCGTGTTGACGCGCGATGTCGACGGCGTCGTGCTGTTGATCGGTCTGCGCGGCCGCAAGCTGGTTCGCGAGGACGCCGACGCCTGGTATGTCGAGGCGGCGGCAGGCGAGAACTGGCACGAGTTCGTGTCGTGGACGCTCGCAGAGGGCATGCCCGGCCTCGAAAATCTCGCGCTGATTCCGGGCACGGTGGGCGCGGCGCCGATCCAGAACATCGGCGCGTACGGGCTGGAGATGTGCGAGCGCTTCGCGTCGCTGCGCGCAATCGAGCTGGCGACGGGCGAAACCGTCGAGCTCGACGCCAGCGCCTGCCGCTTCGGCTATCGCGACAGCCTGTTCAAGCAGGAAGGGCGCGAGCGTTACGTGATCATGTCGGTGACGTTCAGGTTGCCGAAAGCCTGGGTGCCGCGCGCCGGCTACGCCGACATCGCGCGCGAACTGGCTGCCGTCGGACTCGGCGATGCAACGCCGACGCCTCAGGCGATCTTCGATGCCGTCGTCGCGGTGCGGCGCGCGAAGCTGCCCGACCCGCTCACGCTCGGCAACGCCGGCAGTTTTTTCAAGAATCCTGTCGTCGACGCGGCGCAGTTCGATGCGCTGCTCGCGAAGGAGCCGGAGATCGTTTCGTATCGCCAGGCCGACGGGCGCGTGAAGCTTGCGGCGGGTTGGCTGATCGACCGCTGCGGCTGGAAGGGGCGCGCGCTGGGGGCGGCAGGCGTGCATGAACGGCAGGCGCTCGTGCTCGTCAATCGCGGCGGCGCGAGCGGCGCCGACGTGCTTGCGCTTGCGAAGGCGATCCAGCAGGACGTCGCCCAGCGCTTCGGCGTGACGCTGGAGGCAGAGCCTGTTTGTCTGTGAGCGGCCGATTTGTTGCGGTTCGTCGTGTGCCGTGTTGTGTACCTGGCCGCGCTGAGGCGACGTTGAAATGAAGTCGCCGGCGCATGGCCGGCGATTTCGTTCGACGCGTCAATGTTGACGTTCAGTGATTCAGCTTGCCGAGCAGCAGGAATTCCATCAATGCCTTCTGCACGTGCAGACGGTTCTCCGCTTCGTCCCACACGACGCTCTGCGGCCCGTCGATCACCTCCGCGCTCACTTCCTCGCCGCGATGCGCGGGCAGGCAGTGCATGAAGAGGGCGTCTTTGCTTGCGCGCGACATCATGTCGGCGTCCACGCACCAGTCGGCGAACGCCTTCTTGCGCGCTTCGTTTTCCGCCTCGAAGCCCATGCTGGTCCAGACGTCAGTCGTGACGAGGTCGGCGCCGTTGCAGGCCTCGTTCGGATCATCGAATTCTTCATAGAACGGCGCGCTTTCCGGTGCGACCATGCCGCGATCGAGCTTGTAGCCAGGCGGCGTGGACAGGCGCAGCTTGAAGCCGAGAATCTGCGCGGCCTCGATCCATGTGTACAGCATGTTGTTCGCGTCGCCGACCCATGCAACCGTCTTGCCGCGAATCGGGCCGCGATGTTCGTAGTACGTGAAGATGTCGGCGAGCACCTGGCACGGGTGATACTCGTTCGTCAGCCCGTTGATGACGGGCACGCGCGAGTTTTCCGCGAAGCGCTTGATGATGTCCTGGCCGAACGTGCGGATCATGATGATGTCGACCATCCGCGAGATCACTTGCGCGGCATCTTCGATCGGCTCGCCGCGGCCGAGTTGCGTGTCGCGCGTGCTCATGAAGACGGCGTGACCGCCCAGCTGGAAGATGCCCGCCTCGAACGACAGGCGCGTGCGCGTCGAATTCTTCTCGAAGATCATCGCCAGCGTGCGGTCGTGCAACGGATGATAGGTCTCGTAGTTCTTGAACTTGCGCTTCAGGATGCGCGCCCGTTCAAGCACGTACTCGTACTCTTCCAGCGAGAAATCGTTGAACTGCAGGTAGTGGCGGATTTTCTTGGCGGTCATGAAACAAATACGGCGGATTCAGCCGGGCGAAGATGCCGGACTGGGCCGCCGTTGTTTGTGGTAAGTCAATGCAGCATAAAGGATTTTGAATGTTTTGACGAGTCGGCCAGACCGCATACGTCACTTGCCGTCAGATTGCAAAGGACTGTTTCGGACCGCTTGTGTGCGGTGCGGAAGAACCCTGGGTACGCTATAATCTCAAAGTTTTCTTAAAGCCCGATGGGCAGGCTCAACGCTTTGGCGACACGGCTTCGCGCACCCGCTGGCGCATCTGTCATGTGCCGCTGTGCGTCGTCGGGCTGCCGCCCAAGGTGCACTCGCCGCGGCGGGTGAACGACGGGCTTCACTGCAGTTTCGCCTGGTCGCAAGACGTGTTCACGCAGCGTTTCAGGCAGTCATCCTTCGCGGGCTCCTCACCGGCAGATCGCTGGGCAGTCACACAGGGTTTCGTACATGGCCGACACACCCCCAACCGAATACTTCATTCAAGGCATCACGTCGAATGGACGCAAGTTTCGTCCGAGCGACTGGTCGGAACGGCTGGCGGGCGTGATGTCGTGCTACGGTCCCGGCGCCAGAAGAGGGCCGAACGCGCGCCTGCAGTATTCCCACTATGTGCGCCCTACGATGATCGGCGATCTGAAGTGCGTCATCCTGGATTCGCGGTTGCGGGACATCGAGCCAATGGCTTTCGACTTCGTGATGAACTTTGCGAAAGACAACGACCTGCTCGTCACGGAAGCCTGCGAACTGCCGCCCGAACACGAAGCGCGCAAGGCGCCGACGCCCTGAGCGCGGCATCGGCGGCTGTGAAGGCAGTGAAGATGCAATAGATCAACAGAACCCGCATCGGCGGGTTTTTTTGTATCCGATTTTCTGATCTGCTTGCGTCTGCCTTTCACACGGAGCGGCGCGCCAAACAAAAAAGCCCGCCAAAGCGGGCTTTGATGACGCAGCGGAAACAGGAAGCAGCCCGCCTGAGCGAGCTGCGGGATTCGTAAATTACTGCGCTGCGGGCGCTTGCAGACCCTTGATGGCTGCAGCGAGGCGGCTCTTATGGCGAGCTGCCTTGTTCTTGTGAACGATTTTCTTGTCGGCAATGATGTCCAGCGTCTTTGCCGATGCCTTGAAGATTTCAGCGGCTTGCGCTGCGTCGCCGGCTTCGATTGCCTTGCGGACAGCCTTGACAGCCGTGCGGTACTTCGAGCGCAGCGCCGAGTTGTGCGAGTTAGCCTTGGCGGCTTGACGGGCGCGCTTGCGTGCTTGTGCGGAGTTAGCCATGACGGTTCCTTATCCTGTTCCTGTTTCCAGTACCTGCCTTGATGTGAAGGGGCAGGCGCTGCTTTAGATCGAACCCCTGAGAGCGATTGCCCAAGGGCGCAAATAGACAAAACAACTGAGAACGACGTGAATCCGCTCTGTCCCATTTCGGCCCGGGCGAACAAGGCAGCAGGTTGAGCGAGCTTCGAAACCGGCGATTATAGCAACAAAATCAGACACGTGGCAACCGCGCAGTGTTGCCGGAGGTCGGGGCGCGGCACAACGGCTGTCGCGCCGCCCGCGAGGCCCGCCGTGCGGGCGCAGGACGGCGCAGGGGTTCGCGTGCCGCCTTCGGCAAAACACGCAGACAAATCCGTCGACAAAACGAACGACTTTGCTGCAAACCGGTCCCAAAGAGTCCCGATTCTGTCGTGATTGCGACGAATCCCGACCTGACATGCCGACCGCCCTGGACGCACCCGTATAATAAGCGCCCCATGAATCTATTCAGAGCCCTGCTGACTGTCAGCGGATTCACGCTGCTGTCGCGCGTGACCGGACTGGCCCGCGAAACCCTGATCGCCCGCGCGTTCGGTGCGAGCCAGTACACCGACGCCTTCTACGTCGCCTTCCGCATCCCGAACCTGCTGCGCCGCATTTCCGCCGAAGGCGCATTTTCGCAGGCCTTCGTGCCGATCCTCGCCGAGTTCAAGAACCAGCAGGGCCACGACGCGACGAAGGCGCTCGTCGATGCCACGTCGACGGTGCTCGCCTGGGCGCTGGCGTTCCTGTCGCTGCTCGGCGTGGCGGGCGCGACGTGGGTCGTGCTGGTGGTGGCGTCCGGCCTGCGCGGCGACGGCCAGGCGTTCACGCTCGCCGTGTCGATGACGCGGATCATGTTCCCGTACATCCTGTTCATTTCGCTGACGTCGCTGGCGTCGGGCGTACTGAACACGTACAAGAACTTCTCGCTGCCGGCCTTCGCGCCCGTGCTGCTGAACGTCGCGTTCATCATCGCCGCCGTGTTCGTCGCGCCGCTGATGAAGGTGCCCGTGTACGCGCTCGCGTGGGCCGTGATCGCGGGCGGCATCGCGCAGTTCATCGTGCAGTTGCCCGGTCTGAAGAAAATCGACATGATCCCGCGCATCGGGCTCAATCCGCTGAAGGCCGTCGCGCATCGCGGCGTGAAGCGCGTGCTTGCGAAGATGGTCCCCGCGATGTTCGCCGTTTCCGTCGCGCAGATCAGCCTGATCATCAATACGAACATCGCGTCGCACATCGGGCCGGGCGCCGTGTCGTGGATCAACTACGCCGATCGTCTGATGGAATTCCCGACGGCGCTGCTTGGCGTCGCGCTCGGCACGATCCTGCTGCCGAGTCTGTCGAAAGCACACGTCGATGCCGACACGCACGAATATTCGTCGCTGCTCGACTGGGGCTTGCGCGTGACGTTTCTGCTCGCCGCGCCGAGCGCCGTCGCGCTGTTTTTCTTCGCCGAGCCGCTGACCGCCACGCTCTTCCACTATGGCAAGTTCGACGGCAATGCCGTCGTGATGGTGGGGCGGGCGCTCGCCGCTTACGGCGTCGGCCTCGTGGGTCTCATCCTGATCAAGATTCTCGCGCCCGGCTTCTACGCGAAGCAGGACATCAAGACGCCCGTGAAGATCGGCGTGTTCGTGCTGGTGGTCACGCAGCTGAGCAACTACGTGTTCGTGCCGATCTTCGCGCACGCCGGGCTGACGCTGTCCGTCGGGCTTGGCGCATGCGTCAATGCGCTGTGCCTGTTCATCGGTTTGCGGCGGCGCGGCATCTATATGCCGTCGGCGGGCTGGAGCGTGTTCTTCGTGCAGCTCGTCGGCGCGTGCCTGGTGCTGGCGGGCGTGATGCACTGGCTCGCGATCAGCTTCGACTGGATCGGCATGCACGCCGAGCCCGTGCGGCGCATGGTGCTGCTCGCGGCATGCCTCGTGCTGTTCGCCGCGCTATATTTCGGTATGCTGTGGCTGATGGGCTTCAAGTACGCGTATTTCAAAAGGCGAGTGAAGTGATCACGATGACGCGAGTTCTCGACTATTTCAGCGCGCTCGTCGCCGACGACGATGGGCTTCCCCTCACGGAAGCGGCGCTCTCGCTCGCGCAGGATGCTTACCCCGATCTCGATCTGCAAGCCGTGCTCGCCGAGATCGACGAACTCGCATTGCGCGTCAAGCGCCGCATTCCCGACGACGCCGATATCCAGCAGCGCGTCGGCATTCTGAATCGCTACTTCTTCCGCGAACTGGGTTTCGCGGCGAACGTCAACGACTACTACGACCCGGACAACAGCCATCTGAACATGGTGCTCAAGCGGCGCCGCGGCATTCCGATTTCGCTCGCGGTGCTGTACCTGGAGATGGCGTCGCAGGTCGATATTCCCGTGCGCGGCGTATCGTTTCCCGGGCATTTTCTGTTGCGCGTGACGCTGCCCGAAGGCGACGCCATGATCGATCCCACTACGGGCCATCCGCTGACGGAGCCCGAAATGGTCGAGATGCTGGAGCCGTATGTGGCGAAGGCGGGCGAGTCGGTGAGCCGCGCGCTGCGCATGCTGCTGCAGCCGGCGACGCGCCGCGAGATCATCGCGCGCATGCTGCGTAATCTGAAGGCGACGTATGTGCAGACGGAGCGCTGGCAGCGGCTGCTTGCCGTGCAGCAGCGGCTCGTGATCCTGCTGCCGGAAAATATCGAAGAAGTGCGCGATCGCGGCTTTGCGTATGCGCGCCTCGATTACCTGCGGCCTGCCCTCGAAGATCTCGAGCGCTATCTCGGCGACCGGCCCGATGCGGAGGATGCGACGGTGGTCGAATCGCAATTGCACGAACTGCGTCAGCGCACGCAGCACGACGATCGCGATTGAGCATCGAGCGCTGATCGCCGTTTCTCGTCAAAACGCCTGCGTGAGCAACGACACGCAGGCGTTTTTCATTTCAGCGGCACGCGTGTCGCGCGCTCACTTCGGCTGCATACGGATCGCGCCGTCCAGACGGATCACTTCGCCGTTGAGCATTGGGTTGTCGAAAATGTGCTTGACGAGCATGGCGAACTCGTCCGGCTTGCCCAGACGCGACGGGAACGGCACCATCGCGCCAAGCGCGTCCTGCACTTCCTGCGGCATGCCGAGCAGCATCGGCGTTTCGAAGATGCCGGGCGCAATCGTCATCACGCGGATCGCGTTGCGCGACAGATCGCGCGCGATGGGCAGCGTCATGCCCGCGACGCCCGCCTTCGACGCCGCATACGCCGCCTGGCCGATCTGCCCGTCGAACGCGGCCACGGAAGCCGTATTCACGATCACGCCCCGTTCGCCGAGCGCGTTCGGCGCGAGCTTCGCCATCTCCGCAGCCGCGAGGCGAATCATGTTGAAGGTGCCGACGAGGTTGATCGACACGGTGCGCGCAAACGAGTGCAGCGGGTGCGGGCCGTCCTTGCCGACTGTTTTCATCGCGGGTGCGACGCCGGCGCAGTTGACGAGGCCGCGCAGCGAGCCGAGCTTCGTGGCGGCTTCGACGGCCTGCGCGGCGTCGTCTTCGCGGCTTACGTCGCACTTGACGAACACGCCGCCCAACTCTTTCGCGAGCGCCTCGCCTGCATCGTGGTTCAGGTCGGCGAGCACGACCTTGCCGCCGTTTTGCGCGACGAGGCGCGCCGTTGCGGCGCCGAGGCCCGATGCGCCGCCCGTGATCAGAAACACGTTGTCCTTGATGTCCATGTCTTCTCCTTGATGGAATGTGTTTGACGCTGTTCGAATCGTTATCGCCGGTCGATTTTAACGGCTCGCCCAGGCGCGTCAAAACGCGTGGACGGCGGCGGCCGCACAGTGTTTTCTTCGTGCTCGCTCATTGCTTTCTCAGTGCTCCGAATGAAAGCACAAGCGCGAATAAAAAAACCCGCCGTAACAGGCGGGTTCTTCATGGGCTGACAAACGATGCGCGGCTTACTTCAGCGCGTCGAACACGCGGTCGCGGATTTCGTCGACGGTGCCGAGGCCCGAGATGCGGCGGTATTGCGGCGCTTTCAGCGGCGTGGATGGGTCGCCGTTCTTCGCCCAGTTGTTGTAGTAGTCGATTAGCGGCTTGGTTTGCGCGACGTAGACATCGAGGCGCTTCCTGACCGTTTCTTCCTTGTCGTCGTCGCGCTGGATCAGCGGCTCGCCCGTTACGTCGTCGACGCCTTCCACCTTTGGCGGATTGAACTTCACGTGATAGGTGCGGCCCGACGCCGGGTGCGTGCGGCGGCCGCTCATGCGCGTGATGATCTCGTCGAACGGCACGTCGATTTCCAGCACGTAGTCGATCGCGACGCCTGCCTGCTTCATCGCTTCCGCTTGCGGAATGGTGCGCGGAAAGCCGTCGAACAGATAACCGTTCTCGCAGTCGCAGTCTTGCAGACGTTCCTTGACGAGATTGATGATGAGTTCATCGGTAACGAGTTCGCCGGCATCCATGTAGCGCTTTGCTTCGATGCCGAGCGGCGTGCCTGCCTTGACGGCGGCGCGCAGCATGTCGCCCGTCGAGATTTGCGGAATGCCGAACTTTTCCTTGATGAAGTTCGCCTGGGTGCCCTTGCCCGCGCCAGGAGCGCCCAACAGGATCAAACGCATGTGATATCTCCAGATCTATGTCAATTCTGTATGGCGGACCGCGCATGATTGTCTGCTGCGGTCGACGCTCTTCATTCTTGGTTGCCGCTGTGGTTGCCGGAGCGCTCGGCCCTGTCGGCTTCGCGCTGCACGTCATGGACGGCGCAGCGAAGCAAACGGCACAACAGCGGTTTAAAAATACGGGCGAATGGCGATGTCGATCAATGCGCATCGACATCGGATGAATCGCGCGAACGATCGATTATGCCATCCCTTTTACGCCACGGGCCCGAAAAAAGCTTGTACTCGGGCCAGATCGTCGGGTGTATCGACGCCGGGCAGAGGCGCGTCGTGTGTGACGAGCACGGCGATGCGCTCGCCGTGCCACAGTGCGCGCAACTGTTCGAGCGCTTCGGCCTGCTCGATCGGCGAGATCGACAGGCTCGGGTAAGTACGGAGGAAGTTCGCGCGATAGGCGTACAGCCCGATATGCCGATAGACGGTGGCGGGCGCGGGCGCGCGGGCATCCGCGCGACCTCGGGCCAATGCGGCTGGTAAGCGTCGCGGGCCCATGGAATCGGCGCGCGCGAGAAGTACAGCGCGACACCGCGCGCATCGAGCACGACCTTCACGACGTTCGGATTGAACACGTCCGCGCTCGCGTGGATGGGATGCGCGGCCGTCGCGATCGCGCAGCCGTCCGTGGCCGCGAGGTGCGACGCTACGCCGCGCACCAGCGCCGGATCGATCAGCGGTTCGTCGCCCTGCACGTTGACGACGATCGTGTCGTCGCTCCAGCCGTAGTGCGCCGCGACTTCCGCGAGCCGGTCCGTGCCCGACGGATGATCGACGCGCGTCAGCATCGCGTCGATGCCATGCGCGCGGGCGACGTCGAGCACCGCTTGCGCATCGGTGGCGATCAGCACCTGCTGCGCGCCCGATTCGAGCGCGCGCTCCGCGACGCGCACGACCATCGGCTTGCCGCCGATGTCGGCGAGCGGCTTGTTCGGCAGACGCGTCGACGCGAGGCGCGCCGGCACGACGGCGATGAAGGGTGGAGTGGGCTGGGTGGCGTTCATCGGAAGGGGGCCGCTGGGATTCGGCGTGAAGGACGGTGGAGTGGCTATGAACTGGCGACATCTGGCCTCGATGAGGCCGAGAAAGACGCGCCGCCTGGTCGGCGGCGCGGATCATCCGGTTGACTGCGAGGCGCGGTGTTGTGCCGGGTGCCGCGCGCTTACGCGACCGAGCCGGGATTCAGATCGACGGGCGTGCCTTCGACCGTTTGACGCGCCTCGTCCACGAGCATCACGGGAATGCCGTCGCGGATCGGATAGGCGAGCTTGTCTGCGTTGCAGATCAATTCCTGCGCGGCGCGGTCGTAGCTGAGCGGGCCCTTGCAGATCGGGCAGACGAGAATTTCAAGCAGGCGAGCGTCCACGGACTTTCTCCACAACGAGTGCAATGAGGCGATGATCGAGCGTGGCTTCGACGGGAACGACCCACAGCCGCGCGTCATGCCAGGACCCCAATTTTACCGCATCCTTTTCGGTGATCAGGATCGCGTCGGCGTCGACATCGACAAACGGATTGGTGCTGAACGCGTAATGATCGGGCAGTGCGCGCGTGTCGGGCGAGAGACCCGCCGCGCGCAGCGTCGCGAAGAACCGCTCGGGCGCGCCGATGCCCGCGGCCGCCAGCACGCGCTCACCAGCGAATTGCGCGAGCGGGCGGCGCAGGCGCGGGTTGTCGAGATGCCAGGCGTCGCCGGGAGCGAGTTCGAGCGAAAACGTGTTCGGCCACGGCGGCAGCGCGCGGTCGTACGGGTTGTTGATGAGCGTCGCGTCGCGTTTGCGCGACAGCGGCTCGCGCAGCGGCCCGGCCGGCAGCAGAAAACCGTTGCCGCCCAACCGGTGATCGAACACGACGATTTCCGCGTCGCGTTCGAGCCGGTAGTGCTGCAGGCCGTCGTCGCTGACGATCACGTCCGCGTCGCGGTGCGCCTTGCACAGCGCCTCGGCGGCGGCCACGCGGTCCGGGCACACGAACACGGGCGCGCCCGTGCGGCGCGCGATCAACAGCGGCTCGTCGCCCGCCTGGGTCGCCTTCGAGGTGGGCGTGACGAGCGTCGGCAGCGTGATCTTCGCGCCGTAGCCGCGCGAGATGACGCCCGGCGTGAAACCGGCGCTGCGCAACGCCTGCACCAGCGCGATCACAGTGGGCGTCTTGCCCGTGCCGCCGACCGTCACGTTGCCGACGACGACCACGGGCACGCGAATGCGTACCGATTTCAGCCAGCCCAGTTCAAACGCAGCGCGCCGGCCGAGCGCCACCGCGCCGAACAGGCAGGCGAGCGGCGTCAGCGCCCACGCGAGCGGGCCGCGCTGGCGCCACTCGCGCGTGATGCGCGCCTCGATGCGCGACGCGAGTTCGCTCATCGGCGGGCAGCCGGCTGGCGCGGCGCGTCAGACAGGACGGACAAAGCGAACATCGGCAGGCATCTCCGGGCAGTCGGTTGCACCGACGGTTGAAAGACCAGGCGAACCACAACGCGCTCAAGACGGGACAGCGGCAAGCGGAAAACCACAGGCAAATGCGGCAGCAGGCGCGCGACGGCATGCGGACGCCCGTCGCGCTTTTGCCGAATGCGCCCAGCGGCTGCGCGCATCAGGGAACGATTGTGCGGCCCTTCGGAAGTGCCGGGCGCACAGTCTGCCCGACAGGCAGATTTCGCCAGAACCCGGCACTCTAGCGCGTCGGCTGCTTCGACCGCAAGTCGGAAAGCCCGCCGAAAGCCGTCTGCGCACGGCGAATGCTTTATCCATAGCCTGTGGATAACTTTGTGGAGAACGTGCCTTGCAAACGGTCGGCAAGGCCGTGGCGCAAGCCTCGGCTCGGCGATGGCCGATTTGGAAAGACAAAAATGTGTTTAAAAATCAATGGTTTAAATGGTATTAAGTGGGCTCTGGCGCGGTTTTTCGGGCGTCCGACATGTTTCTCCCGACATGTGGACACTTTTAACAATCCGACTAACCGCGCGACTAACCGCGCGGAGAACGGGCTGGACCTGGCTGGCCGTTCGGTCTATCGTCTGTCCGGCCTGATAAAACCTCTTCCCGCATGATTTCCGAAAGTCCTTTCTCGTCTGCGTCCGGCGCGGGCGGCGATGCCGTCGTCCCGGTGTCGGTTCTCAATCGCGCGATTGGCACGATGCTCGAACGCTCGTTTCCGCTCGTATGGGTGTCCGGCGAAGTGTCGAACTTCACGCGCGCCGCGAGCGGCCACTGGTACTTCTCGATCAAGGACCCGCAGGCGCAGATGCGCTGCGTGATGTTTCGCGGCCGCGCGCAGTATGCGGAGTTCATGCCGCGCGAAGGCGACAAGATCGAAGTGCGCGCGCTCGTCACGATGTACGAGCCGCGCGGCGAACTGCAGTTGAACGTCGAGGCCGTGCGCCGCACGGGCCAGGGACGCCTGTATGAAGCGTTCCTGCGGCTGAAAGCGCAACTCGAAGCCGAAGGTCTGTTCGATCCTGCGCGCAAACGCGCGCTGCCGTCGCATCCGCGCTCGATCGGCATCGTCACGTCGCTGCAGGCGGCTGCGTTGCGCGACGTGTTGACCACGCTGGCGCGCCGCGCACCGCACATTCCCGTCGTCGTGTATCCGGCGCCCGTGCAGGGCGCGGGCGTCAGCGCGAAGCTGGCCGCGATGGTCGAATGCGCGAACCGCCGCCGTGAGGTGGATGTGCTGATCGTGTGCCGCGGCGGCGGATCGATCGAAGACCTGTGGGCGTTCAACGAAGAAGTGCTGGCGCGCGCGATCGCGGCGAGCGAGGTGCCCGTCGTGAGCGGCGTTGGTCACGAAACCGACTTCACGATCGCCGACTTCGCCGCCGACGTGCGCGCGCCCACCCCTACAGGTGCCGCCGAACTCGTCAGCCCGCAGCGCGTGCTGCTGCGCGATCTGATCACCGCCATGCGGCGCTCGCGCGGGGCTTCGGACGCATGATGGAGCGCGTGCTCGCAGCTCGCGCTGCACGACGTCTCGTCTCGCCGGCTGAAAGACTGGCGCGGCAACGCACGCATTTGCAGCAACTGCGCGTGCGGCTTGCGTCGGCGGGGGCGCGGCCCGTGCGCGATGCGCGCGCGCGTTTCTCGCTCGCGCAGATGCGCTGGCAGCGCTGGCGGCCCGATCTGTCGTTGCATCGCGCGAAGGTCGATGGACTGGCCGAGCGGCTGGAACGCGCGTTGTTGCGCCAGCATGAAAGACATCATGCGCGAGTGGAAACACTGGCTGCGCGGCTCGAAGTGCTGAGCCCGCAGCGCACGCTCGAGCGCGGTTACGCGGCGCTGCTCGACGCGCAGAACGGCCGCGCGGTGCGCGCACCTTCCGCACTGAAGCCTGGCCGCAGGATGACGGTGCATCTCGCGGAAGGCTCGGCGGATATCGCGTTGGCGGATGTCCAGCCGCGTCTTACGGATGGCTTCTGAAGCCTGTCTTTCACAGTAGTTTTGACCTTCATACGATGCATGAATGCATGCTGCGCGAGCATTAATTACGCTGCCCGCGCGGCGCATTTTCGCAATGAACACCATAATGGGCTTCCGTTTGCGGGGTTATTCCAAGTCGCCTACAATCGGGTTCTCCGCAGCGTTATCCGCAGACTCCCCATAAACAGATACAAAGGAATAAGCACCATGGAACATACGCTCCCGCCGCTGCCGTTCGCGAAGAACGCGCTCGCTCCGAACATGTCGGAAGAGACGCTCGAGTTTCACTACGGCAAGCATCACCAGACCTATGTGACCAACCTGAACAATCTGATCAAGGGCACCGAGTTCGAAAGCCTGTCGCTGGAAGAAATCGTCAAGAAGTCGTCGGGCGGTATCTTCAACAACTCCGCGCAAGTGTGGAACCACACGTTCTTCTGGAACAGCCTGTCGCCGCAAGGTGGTGGTGCGCCGAAGGGCAAGCTGGCCGACGCGATCAACGCGAAGTGGGGTTCCTTCGATAAATTCAAGGAAGAGTTCACGAAGACGGCAGTCGGCACGTTCGGCTCGGGCTGGGCATGGCTCGTGAAGAAGGCGGACGGTTCGCTCGATCTCGTGTCGACGAGCAACGCCGCTACGCCGCTGACAACGGACGCGAAGCCGCTGCTGACTATCGACGTATGGGAACACGCGTACTACATCGACTACCGCAACGCGCGTCCGAAGTTCGTCGAGGCTTACTGGAACATCGTGAACTGGGATTTTGCCGAGAAGAATTTCGGCTAAGTTCTGCTGTCGTGCTGCCGAGGTTTCCGAATAAGCTTTGGAAACCGAAGCAAATGAAAAAGCTCTCGCGTGCGAGAGCTTTTTTTTATTCATGCGTGAAGGGCGTCGCGAGGTTTACTGATAGGTCATCGTGACCGTCATCGATGTATTGGCCGGGCCGGGTGTGACGCTGCTCGCCGTCTGGTAATAGCGCGCCTTGAGCGCAATCGTATAACTGCCGCCCGTGCTGCTGCTGTAGCTGCTGAGCGTCTGGGTGCTGCTCAATGGAAATGCCGCCGAGCCTGCGCTGTTCAGAAGCTGGACGCCGACACCCGTTGCAGTCGATGTGCTGTCGAGTGCCACCACTGATTGCGCGCTGTTCACGACGGTCGTCGTCGGGTCGATGCGGTACTTGACGCTGTTCATGCCCACAGGACAGTTGTTCACGTTGATCGTGAACGAGGCAGCAGACGATGTCGAACCTGTGCCCGTGAAAGTGCTGGTAAGAAAATTACCGAGTGGAATCGACACGTCCGGCGTGGTGCATGATCCGTTGACGATCTGCACAGGCGTGGTCTGGAATGACACGGTGTATGACGTATAGATGCCTATAGTGCCTGAAGCTATCGTTATCCCAGGTGCCGCTTGCGCGATCGACATATTCGACAAGGTACCGGCGGCTGCCTGACCCGTTTTCACCAGGGCAACACTGATCTCGGCGCCGGAAGGACCTGACCCGTAGTTGTAGCACCCACCGCCGAGGAAGACCGACGGCGAAATACTTCCTTCGTTATAGAAGCCACCGCCGCATCCATTCTCCCCGTCGTAGAACGTGATGATCATGCCGATGCCGGGATAGCCCGTGTCGAAGACGGTGTAGGTCTGTCCGCCGTATGAGACCTGCGTACCAGATGAGGCCAGCAACGACCTGCCTACAGCGCCTGGGCCTCCGCCACTTGTCGTTACGGTGCAGCTCCACATGCCGATGTATGTGCCGCTACTCATCGTCCAACCTGTCAGTATGGTTCCGACGGGGGCATCGCGTGGCACAGTGACTGACGCGGGCAGGTTGACCGTGTAAGTGCCCGTCGAACCGCTGCAACTATCCGCCTTCGCACCCGGAGAGGCAGTCAGCAGGAACAGACTCAGCAGGCACAGCATCAGTAACTGCATCGCCCTGGATCGATGCGTCGAAATCATGGGGTAGGTCATAGCGTGATTGTTAAACAAGGTGGCGCTGGATCGCGCGGGCGACAGCAGTTCTCATGTCGTGCGCGGCGTCAGTTGTAAGTGAAGTTCACCGTCGCCGTGGCCGTCACCGACCCCGCCGTCAATGTGCCCAGCCGATAGAACTGCGCGACCATCGGAATCGTCATCGTGTTGGTCGCGTCGACCGTGCCGAGATTGATCGCGCTGTTGAGCGTGATCGGCGTGCCCGTCGTGCCGCCGACGCTTGCGGCCTGCAGCAACTGCACGCCTAGCTGCGTCGCCGTGCCCGTGTTCTGCAACACGCTCGCGACGGTGTTCATCGTGCCGTTCACGGTCATCGTGACTTTCGTGCCCGGCGCGCAACTGGTCAGCAGCATGTTGAACGCCGTCGCGTTCAGCGTGCTGCCGATCGCCGCGAAATCCGTGACCGACGCGCTGCCCAGATTGATCGTCTGGTTCTGCGACGATGTATCGACGGTGCACGACGGCTGTGAAATCTGCCCTGTGAAATAGAGCGTCGCGTCGATCGCAAAGGCGGGCGCAGTGGCAGTGACAGCGGCTGCGACGAGCACGCCCGTCAGCAGTTTGAGTGTTCGCATCTGGGAGGTTCTCCACGAAGATTGAAGAAGGCCGTTGCGCACAAGCGGCCGGACATGGGCTTACTCGCAGACGGCATCGGCGAATACAGTCGGCGCGGCGGGTGTGGATGTCGCCTTGGCGTTCTTTGGCAGCGCGTAGCGCACCGTGCAACTCTGCGTATTGCTGTCGCCCCACTTGATGCGGAATTGACCTTCAGGCGTCTTCATGTAAAACATCGCGCGGCTACCCTGACTGACCGTGCCGACGAGATTGCCGCCTGCATCGATGACATCGGCGCCGAACGGCACCGCGTCGCCGTCAAGACGCCGCACGCGCATGAGCACGGCGCGGCCGCGATCCTCGGTATCGAACTTCACGCGCACCACCGAGCCCGCTGTCGGCGCGAAGCGGTGCTCCGTGGTTTTCAGTTGCACGCCGAGCGGCAACCCCTTCGTATCGATCTCGATGTTGTTCAGCGAATACGGCTGCATGCCCGCCACGGCGGCCTGTCCGCGGCCGTTCAGCCGCACGCCCGGCGATGTGGCGATGCGGGCGCCAGCGGCATCTTTCGCCTCGATCACGGCATAGGTGTCGCCCGTTTGCGGCGTGAGCACGACGCCGCCGTCATAGCCGACGATCGAGCCTGTCGCGCCGAAGCCGCCTTGCGTGTAGCCGTTCGCATAACCCGCGTTGGCGCGCAACTGCGACCAGCGCGTGAGATAGCCGACGTTCGCATTGATGCTGTTGCCCGACGTGCTGCCCCATGTGCGTCCCGCCGTGACGCCGTAGTTGATGTCGAAGTCCTTGCCGGCCGCGCCCGAAAAAGTCTCCTGAATCTGGTTGCTGTTGTCGTTCGAGTCGTGCGTGAAGCTCGTCTGCGTGTTCGCGACCGTCGAGCCGATGTTGAGCGGAATGCTGAGGTTGAGCATCATGCGGTTGTCCCAGCGCGCCGTGTTCACTTCGAGTTCGCGCGACGCCGACACGTTGACGCCCACCCGGCCCACGTTGGTGTTGTAGCCGACCTGGAAGGCGGTGTCGCGGCCTGTCTTGTTCCAGTAATTCTGCGTGTAGCCCGATGCATAGACCGAACCGTACTTGCCGAGCGTCTGGTTCAGCGTCAGTTGCAGGCGGCCTTTCTGGATGCCGTTGTTCGTGAACGCCGTGCCGTGCAGCGCGAGATCGCGCAGCGTCATCGCGTCCTGATAGTCGAGGAAGCCGCTCGTCGAATAGCGATACGCGGCCAGCGTGACGGCCGTGTCCGTCGGCGCGAAGGTGCGCGAGAACGACAGGCGCAAACTCTGTCCGCTGCGATTGCCCAAGCTGTGTAGATCCGTGCTCGCCTGCGTCACATCGAAGCCGAATGCACCGACGGGCGTATCGAGCGCAACGCCTGCCGCCGCGGACACATAGTCTTCGCCCAGCACGCTGCCGCCGTACAGCGTGACGAAGTTGTTCAGACCGCGTTGCACGCCGCCTTCGAACACGAACGGATGCGTGTTCAGGCTCGTGTTGCGGTACTGCCCAGCCGACACGCTGTAGCGCCATCGCCCTTCGCGCAGCGCGTTGACGGGCGCCGAGTACGGCAGCGATGCGATGTGCTGGCTGCCGTCGGCCTCCGTCACGACGACCTGCAGATCGCCGCCATAGCCGGTCGGATAGAGATCGTTGATCTCGAACGGGCCGGGCGGCACCGTCGTTTCGTAGATGATGTTGCCGCTCTGCCTCACCTGAACCTTCGCATTGGTGTTCGCGATGCCGCGCACAGTCGGCGCGTAGCCGCGCTGCGACTCCGGATACATGCGGTCGTCGGTGCTGAGCTGCACGCCGCGCACGCCGAACGAATCGAAGATCGTGCCGTCGGTGAATGCGTCGCCCACCGTGAGCTGGCTTTTGATCGGCGCGAACGAGCGCTGCGCGTACGTTTGCATGCTTTGCACATGCGTGCCCGCGAGGGTCGAGTTCGTGACGTTGCCGTTGTAGCGAAAGCGCCATGCGCCGATGTTCGCGCCCGCCGTCAGGCCGACGTAGCTCTGCGTGTTCGCGAAGCCGGCGGCGTTGCTGTGATAGACGTTCGCGTTGTATTGCAGCACGGCGGCGGGCATGCCGTCGTCCCAGAACTTAGGATCGACCCAGCCGCGCGCGTTGCGGCTCATCATCGCTTGCGGCACGCTCACGTCGAGGCGTTGCTCGCCCATGTCGAATGATGCCGTCGCTTGCGGAATCAGGTCGGGCAGGGGCGTGCCGCGGTGATCGCTCGCGCCGTCGAGCATGGCGAGCGTGTTAGCGGGAAGGCGCGTCATGTCCACGCCGATGCGTGCGAGAAGATCGCGATCGAATACGGGACGCACAGGGTGGCCGGGCGCGTCCAGCTGGCGCAGCGTGATTTCCGCCGTGCCGACCCACACCTGGTTCACATACAGCGCCGCGCGATAGCGCCCAGGCAGCGCGACGTTGCCCTTGTCGAAGCGGCTGATGTCGGTCTGCGCCGCGCCCGTGCCCGTCAGGAACTGTGGGTTGAACTCGACGGCGGCGGGCTCGGTCGAGGCGGTCGATTGCGCAGCGGACGGTGAAGGTTTGCTCGCGGTTGCAGATGCGTTCGACGGCGTGGCCAGCGTCAGCTTCATCGGCGATGCGCTCGTGCGCGTGCGCGCCGTTTCCGGTGCGTCTTGCCCCGCGGAAGGCGCAGGCGCCGTGGGCGTCGCGCTTGTCAGAGCACCGGCATTGCCCTGATGCGATGCGGAGGAATCGAGCACATCGGCGGGTGGAAAGACGTCTGCCTGCCTGCCAGCCGTATGCGCGCCTTCCGCCCGCGCATGCGCAGCGGACAACGCGAGCAGCACGGCGACGCTCGCCTGGCTTAGCCTGAAAGGACTGGCGTGGACTGCCCGGAATTTCGTTTTCGAGTTGCAGTTGTTCATAGTGAGCCGGATTCGCAGGCAAGACCGGCCCCTGCCGATGCAAGAAGCCATCGGCATCCGAAGCGTCTACCTCGCGGAAAATGCGTGCGGTGATGCGGCGAGCGACGAAGGCTTCATCCCTCGACGCTCAGTCCAGACGGTTGACGAATCTCTGAGCCGTTCGTGCCGGCGTTCGTCAGCATTCGTCAGGGTGTAAGCAGCCGGTGATGGCTACGGAAGTGCCGCCTCGTGCTTCACAGGGCCGCCGTAGTCGTTGAGCGTGGTGAACGACACCTTGCCGCCAGCAGCGGGCGCAGCGGACAGCGGCAGCGCGAGCTGGCCGCCGGGCGCCACCATGCCGCCGTCGTCGAACCTGGGCGCGTGTTCGCCTTCGCCGACCTGAGCCTCGATGATCGTCACGTGATACGGCGTCGGGTTCGAAACCAGCAGCGCCGGACGGCCGTTCTGCTCGGCGACGCGCCAGGTCAGGCGCTCGGGCGCATCGTCGGACTTGCCAGCAAGGCCAGCCGGACGGAAAAAGAACTTCAGGCGCGAGCGGAATGCGAGCTGCACGTGGTTCGTTCCCGCCTGGTCCGCCGTCGGCTTGGGCGGCACTTCGAGCACGTTGAACCACAACAGCGTTTCGCGATCCTGCGGCATCGCTTCACCCGTGTAGGCGATGCGGATGGTCTGCGATTTGCCGGGATCGATGCGTGCGAGCGGCGGCGTCAGCATGAACGGCAGATCGAGCTTGCTCGGGTCGGCCTTCAGGTCGCCCTTGTCGAGCCAGATCTGCGTCAGCGCGGGCGATTTGCCGACGTTGGAAAGCTTGAGCGTCACTTCGCTGTCGGCGGCGTTGTAGACCACGCGCGTGCCGGCGATCACGACCGACGCGTCCGCCGCAAACGACAACATCAGACCCAGGGCCAGCATGGTGGCGCCCAATGCGCAAGAAACGATTCTTCGGATACTCATGACACTCAACAGAAAACGGGCCTTCGATGACGGACGCCGTGCGGGTGCGCGGCGCCCGTTTGCGCTCGGCAAGACGTGTACAGACAGGTGATCGCTACGCGCCCTCACGGACATGCCGGGGAGTAGCGCTCGAGCACTTCTGCGTTTTTGCACTTGCGATGCCGTCGATCACGTTCTGCATCGTCGTGATCGACAGCATTTGGATAGGCATCCTGATCAGATGAGATGCATCGTCAGTTGCCGGGTGCGACAGTGCTTACTGGTAGACCATCGAGTAGGTCACCGTTGTCGTCACGGTGCCGGCCGTCGCGCCGCCCGCGGGCGAAGCGTACTGCGCCGCATATTGCAGGCTGGCGTTGCCGCTCGCGATCGCCACTGACTGCGCGTTTTGCGCACCGTCTGCCTTGCTGACGTTAAGAACTTTTTGCGAGCCGTTGTAGTCGAGCAGCTGGACTTCCACGTTCGTGGCCGTGCCATTGTTCTTCAGGTTGCCGTCAGCCAGCGTGTTGGTGCCGTATTCCCAGAACGTGTGCACATTGCCCGTAGCCGGCGTGCAGCTGGAAAGGGCGATGTTGAAGCCCGTCGCACCCGCCGTCGCGCCCGCAGCCGACAGTTCCGCAGCGGACAGCGTCGGCAGCGTGACGGTAAAGTTGGCGCCCTGGCCGTTGCCGCTCACCGTGCAGGTGTTCGCCATCAGCTGGCCGTTGATGGTCACCACGCCGCCGTTGCTCGAGCCAGCGTGTGCCGCGACGCTTGCAAGACTCATGGCTGCAATGACCAGCGGAAATGCGATCTTTTTCATACTTCGTGTTCCTGATTAAATGATGAAGATGATGTGCATCATGCACATTGAACCGGCACGGGGCCGTCGCCGACGACGGCCCGGACTGCGATTCCAATTGCCCGACCTTATCGGATCGAGGTCGGCCCCGCGGTGTGGGGAGTGCTCATCTTCGTGTTCGCTCAGGGTGGCTTCTATCGGAATATTCTCAATGGCGCTTGGTGTTACAACAAGGTTTTCTTTCCTCACAAGAAGGTGTGAAATTTTTCTCTCTTCCCTACACGCATTGTGTCGCGTGAGCAACGCGCTGCATTTGCGTTCCATTGAAAGCGCGTGCCGACGAATGCGCGGCAGCAAAACGAAGCGTCATAAAAAAACGCCGCTCATCGAGCGGCGTTCGCGTTGATGCATCGCGATCAGGAGCGGCTTACTCCGGCTCGCTCGTTGCTTCCGTCTTGCGAGGCCGGCGGCTGCGCGTCGCGGACTTGCGCGAAGGTTTCTTTGCGGCTGATGCTTTCGATGCGGGTTGTTCTTCCGCGACGACTGGCGTGTGCGATTCCGGCGCGGCAGCCTGCGGCGCGGGCACGGCCTGCGCTTCGGCGAAGAGCGGCAAGCCCGAATCGCTTTCGGCAGCGTTCGCGGGCTTCGCTTTCTTTGCCTTCTTCGCCGCGGTCTTGCGCGCGCCGCGACCCTTGTGACGCTTCTCGTCCTGGCCGCTTTCCGCGCGCTCGGTCGCGCCAGAGGACGGCGCGGCTTCAGCCGTCTCCCGTTCTGCGACGCCCTGATCGGCAGGCGCACCCGCGACAGCCGCCTCTTCGATATCGACGATTTCTGCGGCAGCGGGCAACGCTGCCCATTCGTCGCCGGGTTCGTAGCCGCGTTCCTCGATGAGCGGGCGCGGCGTCACGACCTCGACAGGCGCAGCCGCGGCCCCGGCGCTGCGATAGACGAACGTGCCCGACTTCTCGTCGCGGCCCACTTCGAGCAGACCGCGCGACTGCGCCTCTTCGAGCAGATTGCCGAACGCGCGAAACCCGTAGTACGTCTCGTTGAAATCGGGCTTGCGGCGCTTGATCGCATTCTTCAGCACAGAGGCCCAGATCTTGCCGCTGTCGCCGCGCTCGGATGCGAGCGCGTCGAAGGTCTGCACCGCAAGGTCGATTGCCTTGGTCTTGCGCGTTTCCAGATCTTCCTTGCGCTTCTCGCCATCGGCGCGTTTCGATGCCTGCTGCGCGGCCTGTTGTTGCGCAGCCTTCACGTTGTCGCGCTTGGCGGCGGCGCGCTGGCTTTCGCGCACGAGATCGTCATAGAAGATGAATTCGTCGCAGTTGGCCGTCAGCAGATCGGACGTGGAGCGCTGCACGCCCACGCCGATCACCTGCTTCGCGTTTTCGCGCAGCTTCGACACCAGCGGCGAAAAATCCGAATCGCCGCTGATGATCACGAATGTATTCACGTGCGACTTCGTGTAGCAAAGATCGAGTGCGTCGACGACGAGGCGAATGTCCGCGGAGTTCTTGCCCGACTGCCGCACGTGCGGAATTTCGATCAGCTCGAAGTTCGCTTCGTGCATCGCGGCCTTGAAGCCCTTGTAGCGGTCCCAGTCGCAATACGCTTTCTTCACGACAATGCTGCCTTTGAGCAGCAGTCGTTCGAGAACCAGCTTGATGTCGAATTTCTCGTATTTCGCGTCGCGCACGCCGAGCGCCACGTTTTCGAAATCACAGAACAGCGCCATGCTGACGGTATCCTGGGATGACGCCATATGCTTCTCCAGTGGAAGTGCAGGCTCGATCGTCTCACACAATGCCGCATCGATCGAGCATTGGCACGGTCGGGCGCCGCCTCGCCATCACGCGAATACCATCGCCACGCAATTGCTGTTCCCGCTGCGCAGCGTGCGCCGCGCCGCGCCGCACGGGAAAAGGCGCGTCGTCAGCCGGCGCTGCGCAGCATATCGACGGAAGCGGGCGCGCGCGTCGTGAGCACATCGTCGACGATGCCGTACGCTTTGGCCGCAGCGGCTGACATGAAGTTGTCACGGTCGGTGTCTTTCTCGATCTGCGCGATGCTTTGACCGGTGCGCTGCGCCAGCACGCTGTTGAGCCGCTCGCGCAGGTACAGCACTTCTTTCGCATGAATCCCGACGTCGGACGCCGTGCCCTGGCCGCCGCCCGACGGCTGATGAATCATGATGCGCGCGTTCGGCAGCGCGAAGCGCTTGCCGGGCGCGCCCGCCGCCAGCAGGAAACTGCCCATGCTGGCCGCAAAGCCGGTGCACAGCGTCGATACGTCGGGCTTGATGAACTGCATCGTGTCGAAGATCGCGAGGCCGTCGTAGACGGAACCGCCCGGCGAATTGATGTAAAACGAAATATCCTTATCGGGGTTCTCCGATTCGAGAAACAGCAGTTGCGCGACGATCAGGCTCGCCGATTGATCGTTGACGGGGCCGACCAGAAACACGATCCGCTCGCGCAGCAGACGCGAGTAGATGTCGTAGGCGCGCTCGCCGCGGCTCGATTGCTCAATCACGGTCGGCACGAGATTGAGACCGGAATAGGTGGTGGAAGAAAACGGACGGTGCATGCGTTGCCTCGCTGATTGGCTGAATGGCCCGCACGGGGCGGGTTCAGTCGCATGACGCGAAAGCGCGGCGCGATGTGACAGGCAGACCGACGAAAAAATTTTTGCGCCGACCTGTCACATTGCAGGCGGCTTGGCCGTCAACAGACGAGACAAAGCGACAGGAGCGGGACGCATGGACCGGACGGACAGAACCAAGGCAGCGGAATTCGAGGCGATGCGCGCGAAGCTGTTCGCACTCGCGTACCGGATGCTCGGCAGCCGCGCGGAAGCGGAAGATATCGTGCAGGACGCATGGCTCCGATGGCATGCCGCCGACGCCAGCGAGCTGCGCTCGTCCGCCGCGTGGCTCACGACCATCGCGACGCGTCTTGCCATCGATCGCTTGCGGCATCTGCGGATCGAGCGCGCGACGCGTGCGAGCGCATGGATGCCGGAGCCGTGGATCGAGGGGCTCGCGCCATCGGCGGAAGACGTGGCGTTGCAGGCCATGCAGATGTCGTACGGCCTGATGCTGCTGCTCGAACGGCTCAAGCCCGAGGAGCGCGCCGCCTTCGTGCTGCACGAAGCCTTCGATTGCGATTACGCGGAGATCGCGAAGATTCTCGCGAGGACGCCCGCGCACTGCCGGCAGATGGTGCATCGCGCGAAAGAGCGTCTGAAGCGCGCAGGCGTGCCCTTGAAGTGCACCGACAAGTATGCGGGTAAGCGCGGCGAAAAGTACGCCGACAAGCCCGCTGACAAGCCCGCCGATCCCGCCGCGCATGCGCGCATCGTCGAGCGCTTGCGGGCGGCGCTGGAGACGCACGACCGCGCGGGCCTCGTCCGTCTGTTCTGCGACGTGCCGAGCGTGATCAGCGACGCGCCCGAAACCGTCGATGCCGTCGCGACGGCCGAGCAGGTCGCGGCGACGCTCGCGATGAGAAGCCGTGGCGATCAGGTAGAGACGGTGTCGATGAACGGTGCGCAGGCGGTGGCGCTGATGCGCGACGGCGAGTTCGACGCGCTGCTCGACATCACGATCGGCGAGGATGAGCGCATCGTCGCGCTGCGCATCGTGACGGCGGCGATAAGGCTCGCGCCCGCCACGCGCGTATTCGGACGCGCGGCCGTCATGCGGCTGCTGCAGCCCGTCAGCAGCCAGGCTGCGTCAGTTACGATGCGCGGCCACTTCCCAGTTGATATCGACGCATAGCACCTGCATGCCGCGCACCGTTTCCGCCGCGATCGACGCCGTCACGCACAGGTGCGCCTCGTTGATCGACAGATACGGCGGCGTCAGATGGACCTGACCGGGCGCGCGCACGGCAGCGATGAAATACGGGCGACGCTCCCAGCTTGCGCCTTCCGAATGGAGCAGCGGCCGGAATCGCTTCGCGCGTTGCGACGCGCGGCCGGTGGGCAGCACGTTGTCGCCGATCTGACGGCCCGAGCCATCGAGCAGAAAGCAGCGGGCCGTTTCGCGCAGCGCGAGCAGCGGCGCCGTGGCGTCCGCCATCGATTCGCCTTCGACGAGTTGCGCGCTCGCGGCTTCAAGCGCCGTGACGAACGGCGCCAGGCGCTCGGACTGCGCGCGTTCGCGCTCGGCCACGCGTGCGCAGCGCCGCCGACAGTTCGTCCATCAGCTTCACCGTCGCCTGACGCGCGACGGGCTCGACGCTTGGCGCCGCAAAGAAAGTGCCCTGCACGAAATCGACATTGCATTCGAGCGCGATCAGCGCGTCGCGCTCCGTCGTCAGGCCGCCCATCAGCACCAGTTGTCCTGACTCGTGCAGCATCGACACGATGCCGGGCAGCACGCGCTCGATATGCGAATGCTCGCTGGCTTGCGCGAGGATGCAGCGGTCCAGCGTGACGATATCGGGCCGCAGATTCCACACGCGGTCGATGTTCGAATGCTTCGCGCCGAAGCCGTCGAGCGCGATCAGAAAGCCCGACTTGCGCAACGAGTCGATGATGTCCGCGAAGCGCGTGGTTTCGCCGCCTGCCTGTTCGGACACCTCCAGCACCACGCGTTGCGGCGGCAAGCCGAGCGCCTTGAGGCCCGCGAGCAGCGCGTCGCCGTAACTCGTGTCCATCAGTGCGGCGGGGTGCAGGCTCAGGAAGAGCCATTCGTCGTGACTGTCGAACGCGTTGAAGTTGCCCAGATGCAGCGACTCTGCAAGGCGGCCCAGTTCGAGCAGATCGCCGCGCCGCGCGGCCTGTGTGAAGACTTCGGCCGACGGCACCTGCTTGCCGTTTTCGTCGTGCGCGCGCAGCGACGCGTGATAGCCGATCGCACGACGGTGCGACACCGAGAAAACCGGCTGAAACACGCTGAAAACCGTGTAGCCGCCATACCGGACGGTGCGGCGCGAGCCTTCATCGCCTGCTACGGGGCGCGGAGGCTGGAAGCCGGGAGGATCGAGTTCGATCATGCTCATCGTGTCGGTCGTCGTTTGAGAAGCGAGGCGGGCCGCGCGATATGCGCGAAGACTTCAAGTTTACAGGATAGGACAGCAAGAAACATGCGCATGGCGCCGCACTGCGCGTTTCGCCGCAAGGCCGCCGTGGATTGCGCCGCTAACAGGGGCACCTGCGGGTCATCTGCAGGGCGCATGCGGGCCGCCCGCCGCGCGGCGCCCTCGATTGTGCGCCGGGAACGCCGCCGCTGTCATGCGCGCGAGGCGCGAAGCGCACATCGATGGTGCGTCGCGCGCCCCGATCAGGTT
This sequence comes from Paraburkholderia bengalensis, assembly GCF_037126505.1. NCBI lineage: Bacteria > Pseudomonadati > Pseudomonadota > Betaproteobacteria > Burkholderiales > Burkholderiaceae > Paraburkholderia > Paraburkholderia bengalensis. The sequence goes on along the minus strand of NZ_JACFYJ010000035.1, from coordinate 8,438 downwards.
CGCGGCGCGCGCCGCGTCATGTGCGCTCTTGCGGATCGGAACGCCGCACGGGCTGCCGGATGTCGGCCGACAACTGCGCGAAGATCCACGACGTCGCCGCCGTGATCAGCCCGACACACAGGAAGGTCGCGTGAAAGGCGGGCAGCGAATTGGCCGCCGTGACGCGCGGCATCAGCCCTGTGAAGGTGGTCAGCAACGCGCCCGCGACGGTCACGCCGAGGCTCATCGCGAGCATCTGCACGAGCGAGAACAGGCTGTTGCCGCTGCTTGCGCCGCCCGTGCCGAGGTCTTTCAGCGTGAGCGTGTTCATCGCGGTGAATTGCATCGAATTGACGCCGCCGAAGAACGCCAGTTGCACGAGGCGCAGCCACAGCGGCTGATGCGCGCTGACAAGCGAGAAGCTCGCCATCGCGAGGCCGACCAGCACCGTGTTCGTCACCAGCACGCGCCGGTAGCCGTACTTCATGATCAGGCGCGTGACGAGCCGCTTGGACGACATGCCCGCGGCGGCGACAGGCAGCATCATGAGGCCGGCTTCGAATGCGCTGTAGCCGAGGCTCACCTGCAACAGCAGCGGAATCAGATACGGCATTGCGCCGCTGCCGATGCGCGCGAACAGATTGCCGAGCAGCCCGACGCTGAACGTGTGGATCTTGAACAGATCGAGCGAGAAGATCGGGTTCGCCGCGCGCACCGCGTGCAGGCCGTAGGCGACGAAACAGCCGAGCGAAAGAATCAGCAGCATCAGGACCGTGGCGTGCTGGATCGAAAACTCGGTACGGCCGTCGAGCGCCATCGAGATCGACACCATGCCGACGATCAGCAGCAAATAGCCTTTGATGTCGAACTTCCCGGTGTCGGGATTGCGGCTGTCGGGCATGAAGACGAACGTCGCAATCACGCCGATGATGCCGACGGGCACGTTGATCAGAAAGATCCAGTGCCACGACGCGATCTTGACGAGCCAGCCGCCGAGCGTCGGCCCGATCAGCGGCCCGATCAGCCCCGGAATTGCGACGAACGACAGCGCGGGCAGATAGCGTTCGGCGGGAAACACGCGCAGCACGGCAAGCCGCCCGACGGGCAACAGCATCGCGCCGCCCACGCCCTGCAGCACGCGATAGCACACAAGCTGCGTGAGCGTCTGCGCGTTCGCGCAGAGCAGCGAGCCGATCGTGAACACGAGGATCGCGCTCATGAACACGCGCCGCGTGCCGAGCTTGTCGGCGAGCCAGCCGGATACGGGGATCATCACGGCCATCGTCAGCGAATACGCGATCACCACCGATTGCATGCGCAACGGCAATTCGCCGAGGCTCGTCGCCATCGCGGGCAGCGCGGTGTTGACGATCGTCGAGTCGAGCGTCTGCATGAAGAAGCCCGTCGCGACGATCCACAGCATCACGGTGAGCGAGCGGGCCGTGGGTGCTGTCTTCGATGCGGGCTGGCTGCGTGCGGCTGGGGCGGATTCGGTCGGGTCGGACATGAAGGCGTGAGCAGGGCGGCAGGGCGGGGAGCCACATTCTAAGGAAAAAACATGGCGGTCTACGGTTCGCGAGTCCCGGCTTCGCGAGTGGGCGGCAGCGATTGACGCTCACGCGAGCCAGCAAGCGTTGCGCCCGGACTCTCTGCTATGGCGCCAGTTGCGCGGCTGCCTCGAAGAATTTGCGCGCGCGCGGCTCGTTCGCGAACGCGGCGTTGATGCGTATCCACGGGCTCGGTTCCGCGTTCGGGCGGAAGTAGCTGCCGGGCGCCACCGTCACGCCGAGCGGCGCGCCGCATTCGACGAGCCGTTGCGCATCCTCGACGTGCGGCACGCGCGCCCACACGAACTTGCCGCCGAGCGGGGTCTCGAACACTTCCCAGCCGCTCATTTCGAGCGCCTGCGCCGTCGCGCCGAGGGCGTCGCGCATGCGCCGCCGCAACCTTTCCAGATGCTTGCGGTACATGCCACGTTCGAGCAGCGCGACGGTCACGGCCTCCGCGAAACGCGAGCCGCCGATGCTCGTCAGCATCTTGATGTCGGCGAGATCCTTGATGGTCGCGTGGTCCGCGATCACATAGCCGATGCGCAACGACGACGACAGCGTCTTCGACAGCCCGCCGATGTAGATCACGTGTTCGAGCTGGTCGAGCGTGGCGAGGCGGTCCGTGGCGTCGGCCTGGAAGTCGGCGTAGATGTCGTCTTCGAGAATCTTGAAGCCGTGCTCGCGCGCGAGCGCGAGCAGACGGAACGCGACGGGCGGCGCGATCGTCGTGCCCGTCGGGTTGTGGAACACCGTGTTGACGAAGAAGAGCTTCGGCCGGTGCTGCTGCAACTGCACGTGCAGCGCGTCGAGATCGGGGCCCGTGCGCGTGCGCGGAATGCCGACGAGCTTCACGCCATGCAGCTTCAGCAAGCCGTTGAAATTGTAGTAGCCGGGATCTTCGACAAAGATCGTGTCGCCGGGCTTGAGCATGTAGCGCATGACCAGGTCCATCGCCTGGCTTGCGCCGATCGTGATCAGGATCTGCGACGCTTGCGCCTCGATGCCGAGCTGCGCGACGCGTGTCTGCAGATGCTCGCGCAAGGTCGCGTTGCCGAGCGGCGTCGCGTAATCGATCATGCTCGCGCCGTCCGTGCGCGACACGTGGCGAATGGCCTGCGCGAGGCTGTCCATGTCGCGCCACGCTTCGGGAATGAACCCGCTGCCGAGCTTCAGCGCTTCGCCCGGATGGTTGAACTGCTGCATGATGTGCACCGATTCGTCCTCGGCGCGGCGCGGGTCCGAAGCGCCCTGCGCGCTCATCGCACGATGCCGTTCGGCCACGTAGAAGCCCGACCCGGGCCGCGAATCCAGATAGCCGAGCGACACCAGACGGTCGTACGCCTCGATCACCGGGAAGCGGCTGATGTCGTTGTCGGCGGCGAACTGGCGGATCGACGGCAGCTTCGCGCCGGGATGCGCGGTGCGCGAGCGTATCCATTCCTGCACGCCGCTCACGATCTGTTCCGTGAGGGGGACGCCTGTTTCGCGGTTCAGGTCGATGTCTAGTTTCATGGGCGTGTTCCCGGTTGCGGGCTGTCATGGTTGAATCGCCGGCAACTGTCAGGTTTTACGACTGTACAGTTCTTCTGAAACTGTTCAGGACTGTGCATGTGACGGACATCATCGCACGCCAATAATGGATGCAAGCGAAAAAGCACTTCAAGGAGCGAGCGATGCGTGAAATCCGGACTTTCGAACTCGAACGCGGCGAGCCGGCCAGCGCCTGGCGCGTCGCGCAGCCGCTCGCCGTGAACGTGCTGGCGGGTGAACTCTGGCTGACCGTCGAAGGCGATGCCGAAGACTATTGGCTCGCGGCGGGCGAATCGTACGAACTGAAGCGCGGGGCCGTGGCATGGCTGAGCGCGGGGCGCGACGGTGCGCGGCTGTCGCTGTCGGTAGCGGGCGGCGCGGACGACACGGTTCGTGTGCAGCGGCAGCGCCCGGCACGCTGGACGTGGATGCCGCGCTGGCTGATGACGGTCTGAGACGCGACGGCCTGAGACGCCGCAGCCGGCAAATCAGTCCGCTTCGTACGCGCCGACGTACCTCGCGCGCGGACGGATCAGACGGCCGTCGCTGGTCTGCTCCAGCGCGTGCGCGATCCAGCCCGTCACGCGGCCCACGGCGAACAGCGTGAAGGCCGCGCCGGCGGGCAGTCCGAGCACGCGCTCGATAGCCGCCAGCGCGTAATCGACGGTCGGCGCGGCGCCCGTCGTGTCATGTACGGCGCGCGCGAGCCTTTGCACTTGCGCAAGCGGCGAGCGGGCGGGCGCGGATTCGTCGAGCAGATCGAGCAGCAGCGCGCGCGCGGGTCGCCGTCCGGATAGAGCGGATGCCCGAAGCCGGAAATCACCGCGCCCGGCGCGCCGACTTCATGATGCGCGAGCCGCGTCGCCAGATACCGGTCGAGGTCGGCGGCGCGCGCGGCCTCGTCGAACAATGCGGCGATGCGTGCCGTCTCGCCGCCGTGCCGCGGCCCCGATAGCGCGGCCAACCCGCCCGCGACGGCGCCGAACAGATGCGTGCCCGTCGACGTGATGCAGCGGACCGTGAAGGTCGAGGCATTCAGTTCATGATCGGCGCACGCGACGAGCGCCGCTCTCAGCAGATTGACCTGCGCGCGATTGCGCACGCCCCACGCGGCGGCGAGCTGCTTGTGCAGCGGTTCGTTCGACGGCGCGGCGGAAATCATCGCGGCTGCCAGCAGCCGGATCAGCACGCAGGCGTTGTCGAGCTGCGCGTCGCGGCCGAGCGCCCAGACGCGCGGCATCTGCGCGGCGGCGGCGGGCAACAGCACCAGCGCGCGATCGAGCGGCGCGCTGTCGCTCCACAGCTTCAGCCACGCCGACCATTGCGCGGCGGCAAGCGGCGCGGCGGGCGCTTCGGCGATGCGCCGCGCGCTGCATTCCCACAGCAGCGCCGCCACGTCTTCGAGCGTCGCCGTGCGCGCAAGTCCCACCGCGTCGCGGCCGCGGTAAAGCAGCTTGCCGTCGGCGATCAGCGTGATCGACGATTCGAGCACGGGCACGCCCCAGTCCAGCACCTTTTGCGCAACCTTGCCGGCGCGCTTGCCGTCCGCCTTGCGGCGCGCGAGCCGCCGCACCTCGCTTTCGTCGTAGAGGCGCCGCTTGCTGCCGGCATCGGGCGACGAGCGCAGCATGCCGCGGCTCACGTACGCATAGAGCGTCGTCACGCTGATGCCGAGCATCGCGGCGGCTTCGTCGGCGGACAGATAACGCGGCACGGACATGCGCTGGTTCACCACGGGCTGGGTCATATCGGAGCGGGAAAGCCAAAGAAATCGATATATATTGATTATATTAATCAAGATTGATCGAGGCGCGGCACAAATCTAGACTGGGCCACGCACTTCATCGAAACAGGTCCGCTCATCATGACGCCCGAACTCGCTCTCGATCATCTGTGGTCCGTGGCTGGCTGCGATTCCACCTTGCTCGCGCATGCCCACATCGACGGCGGCGACCCCGCCTTGCCTTCCGTGTTTCGCGTCGGCACGCTTGCGAGCGCGTCGATTGCGGCTGTCGGCCTCGCGGCCGCGAACTGCTTCAGGCTGCGCACGGGCCGCATGCAGCGCGTCGACGTCAGCGTGCCGCGCGCGCTCGTCGCGTTTCGCAGCGAGCGCTATCTGCGTGTGAACGACGGCTCGCCGCCCGAGCTGCGTCACGCCGTCACCGGCTTCTACGCGACGCGCGACGGGCGCTGGATTCAGTTGCACACGAATTTTCCGCATCATCTGCAGGGCGTGCTGAAGGTACTCTGCTGCGACGGCGACCCCGGCGCCGTCGCGCAAGCGATTCGTGAATGGGATGGCGCAACGCTCGATCAAACGCTCGCCGATGCGGGCCTGTGCGCCGCGTTGATCCGCTCGCCGCGAGAATGGGCGGCGCTCGATCAGGCGAAGGCGATCGCCAATCTGCCGCTGTTCGAAATCGAACGGATCGGGGACGCGCCGCCGCAAGCGCCTGGCGCAGGCGCGGCGCAGCGGCCATTGTCGGGCACGCGGGTGCTCGACCTGTCGCGCATCATCGCGGGGCCGGTGGCGGGGCGCGCGCTCGCGCAGCATGGCGCCGACGTGCTGCTGATCAACGGCCCGCATCTGCCGAACATCGCGCCGCTCGTGATCGACAATGGCCGCGGCAAGCGCTCGGCGACGCTCGATCTGCGCGATGCGGCCGCGCGCGCGCAACTCGAGCGCTCGCGCAGCAAGCGGATGTGTTCCTGCAGGCGTATCGGCCGGGTTCGTTGGCGGCGCGCGGCTTCGATCCTGACACGCTGGCGGGCATCAGGCCGGGCATCGTTTGCGTGTCGGTGTCGGCATATGGGCACGCGGGTCCGTGGGCGACGCGGCGCGGCTTCGACAGCCTCGTGCAGTCGGCAAGCGGCATCGCGTACACGGAGAGCCGCGCGGCGGGCGTCGATGGACCGAAGCATCTGCCGTGTCAGGCGCTCGATCACGCCACGGGCTATCTGGCCGCATTCGGCGCAATGGTCGCGCTCGCGCGCCGCGCGCAAGAGGGCGGCAGCTGGCATGTGCGGCTGTCGCTCGCGCAGACGGGGCGCTGGCTGCAGTCGATGGGACAGATCGAGGACGGCTGGCGCGTGCCCGACGTTACCTTCGGCGACGTGCAGGACGCCCTCCACGACGTCGATTCGCCGTTTGGCCGCGTGCGAGCGGCGGCGCCCGCCGAGCGCCTGTCGGAGACGCCCGCGTTTTATGCGCGGCCGCCCGTGCCCATCGGCACGCATGCGGCAAGCTGGGACGATTGAACCTCGTGCTCTCGTCGTGCGCGCAGTGAGCTCTCGCAGTGAGCTTTATTCGTGAGCCCGATTCGTGAGCCCTATTTGCGCAGCTCCGCGACAAAGTCGTAGTAGTCGTTGCGGCAGTAGGTGTCGGTGAGCTCGATGGCGCGCTGGTCGGAGGTGTAGCCAACGCGTGTGATCAGCAGCAGCGCATCGTTCGGCGCAATGCTCATTTGCTGCGCGATCTCGTCGCTCGCGTTGACCGCGCGAAAATGTTGCAACGCGCGCACGATCGTCAAGCCGCGCTGTTCCAGATAGGTGTACAGCGAATCGCCGACCGCCTGCGGGTCGGGAATGACCGACGCGGGAAACGTGGAGTTTTCGACGGCCATCACGATGCCATCGGCCAGACGCAGGCGGCGCAGTCGCGCGACGGCGGCAGCGGGCGAGAGCCCGAGCTGGATGACTTCTTCGCGGTTGGCGGGCACGATTTCGCGCGACAGCCATTGCGAGCTTGGTGTGAAGCCGCGCCGGCGCAGCATTTCGCTGAAGCTCGACAGCCGCGACAGCGGGTCTTCGTAGCGTGGCGTGATGAAACTCCCCGCGCCTTGCGAGCGGCGGATCAGCCCTTGTTCGACGAGCAGCGCGATCGCCTTGCGCGCCGTGATGCGCGACACGCCGAGCGCATCCGACAGCACGCGCTCCGAAGGCAGCGCTTCGCCTGCGTTCCAGCGGTTTTCGTGGATCGCGTTGCCGAGCTTGCGGGCGAGCTGAAGGTACAGCGGCGTATCGTTTTCCGGGTCCGGGCGCAGATCGCGCCAGCGGTCTTCCGAGGCTGAGTTCATGTGACGGGCGCAAGAAGGGCAAGCGGCAATTCTATGTCATTGGCGCGCGGCGTTATAGCGGGGTTTTGCCGGGACGCCGATGCGCGTCGCGACGAAGCGCTACACTCATCGGGTTGACTGCATCGACCTTCACGACATCATCCGCGAGGACGCAATCATGACGAACGACATTGCCAGCGTGACGCTGCCCGACGGCGAGCGCATCCCGAAGCTGGGGCAGGGCACGTGGGAAATGGGCGAGCATCCGTCGCGGCGCAAGGCCGAAATCGAAGCGCTGCGCGCCGGCATCGAACTCGGCATGACACTCGTCGATACCGCGGAAATGTACGGTGAGGGCGCCACGGAGTCGCTAGTCGGCGAAGCGCTGCAAGGCCTGCGCGACGACGTGTTTCTCGTCAGCAAGGTCTATCCGCACAACGCGAGCAAGCGCGGCGTGCAGCATGCCTGCGAGCAGTCGCTCAGGCGGCTGAAGACCGATCGCCTCGATCTGTATCTGCTGCACTGGCGCGGCTCCGTGCCGCTCGAAGAAACAGTGGCCGGCTTCGAAGCGCTGCAGCGCGACGGCAAGATTCGCCACTGGGGCGTGAGCAATTTCGATGTCGACGACATGGAAGAACTCGTCGGCGTACCTGGCGGCGATGCATGCGCGACGAATCAGATTCTCTACAACGTCGCGCGGCGCGGGCCGGAATTCGATCTGCTGCCGTGGCTCGCCGGCCGCAAGATGCCCGCGATGGCGTATAGCCCCGTCGATCATGCGCGCCTGCCCAGGCGCTCGCCGCTCGACGATCTCGCGCAGAAGCACGGCGTCTCGTCGATTCAGGTCGCGCTCGCGTGGGTGTTGCGCCAGCCCGGTGTGTTCGCGATTCCGAAGTCCGGGCGCATCGAACATGTGCGCGACAACCGGCGCGCGCTCGACCTGCCGCTTTCCGCCGACGACCTCGCGGCGATCGATGCGCACTTCCGTCCGCCGCGCAGCAAGCAGCCGCTCGAGATGCTCTAAGCTTTTCGGCGAGGGGCGGTGACGCCCGACCGGGGGACCGGGCGTCACCGCCAACGCTGGCCAGGAAGCGCCTGCATTGCGCGATTGTCGTCGTCGTAGGACGGTGCGGCGGGCGCCGTCCAGCGGCCTCAGTGTCCGCTGCCGCCACCGTGACCGCCGCCGGAGCCGGAACCTCCGCCGTAGCCGCCACCCTTGCCGAAACCGCCGCTGCCGAAACCGCCTCCAAAGCCGCCGCCGAAACCACCACCGAAGCCGCCACCGAAGCCGCCACCGAAGCCGCTGCCGCAACCGCAGCCTCCG